>NZ_QKSL01000007.1:0-169097 GCF_003234615.1 Curtobacterium sp. MCPF17_001 | reverse complement strand
CGGGGTCCAGGTCGCCGTCGGCGCGGACGACCTCGTAGCCGCTGTCGGCGACGATCGTCCGGGCCTCGGCCAGGGTGACGCGGGGGAACGGCGTCGACGGGACCTGCAGCTCGAAGCCGAAGACCTCCTGGATGGCGTCGCCGTACTTCTCCTTGACGGCGGTGATGCCGGCCACCAGGACCTCTTCGTGCATCGCCATGACGTCCTCGTGGGACTCGATCCACGAGAACTCGGCGTCGACGCTGGTGAACTCGGTCGCGTGCCGGGAGGTGAAGGACGGGTCCGCGCGGAAGGCGTCCGCGATCTCGAACACGGCACCGAAGCCGGCGGGCTGTGCCATCTGCTTGAAGTTCTGCGGCGACTGCG
The DNA here is from genome assembly GCF_003234615.1 of Curtobacterium sp. MCPF17_001. Lineage (NCBI taxonomy): Bacteria > Bacillati > Actinomycetota > Actinomycetes > Micrococcales > Microbacteriaceae > Curtobacterium > Curtobacterium sp. MCPF17_001. The sequence goes on along the minus strand of NZ_QKSL01000007.1, from coordinate 168,731 downwards.
CCAGGTACGCGGTGGTCTCGAAGTACTCGAGCTGGAAGAGCTCGGCACGGGACTCCGACGCCGACGCCATCAGCTTCGGCGTGTGGATCTCGATGTAGTCGCGCTCGACCCAGTACGTGCGGAACGCGTGCTCCAGCGTGGTCTGGATGCGGAAGATCAGGTTCTGCTTGCGGTTGCGCAGGTCGAGGAAGCGCCAGTCGAGGCGCTTGTCGAGCGAGGAGTCGTCGGCGATCGGCGTCTCCGGGATCGCGGCGCTCACCACGGTCAGGGTGCCGACCTTGACCTCGAGCCCGCCGAGCTTGACGCGCTCGTCGTGCTTGAGGGTGCCGGTCACGTAGATGAACGACCCGTGCGCCAGGCCCGAGACGGACTCGGTGGTGGCGAGGGCCGCGGCGGAGGTGTCGTCCCCCTCGACGGCTTCACGGGTGGCGGGGTTGACCAGCTGGACGGCGCCGCTCTCGTCGCGGAGGACGACGAACTGCACCTTCTTCTGATCGCGGACGGTCTCGACCCATCCGGCCACGGAGACGGGGCCGTCGGGGAGGCTTGCGAGGTCGGCGATGCGGGTGCGTTCGATCACGGTCGTCGAGTCTACCGGCCGGGCGCGCCCGTGGGGTGACGGGGAGTGCTGCGGTTCGTCGGTGCCCTCTCCTGCACGGCAGGACGGGTCGCAGCACTCATCCACAAGGACGGACGGGAGGCCCGTCCCGGCTCTGCCAGCCTCCTACCGTCGTCGTCGTGGCCAGGTCGCGGAACGACACGGGGAGGGACCCATGACGGAGGGTCCCGGGTGCTGCGGCCTGGCCACCTCGCACCGGCAGCGGTCGCCGACGGGACGGATCAGCCCGAGGAGCGCTGGCCAGCCCGAGGAGCGCAGGTCAGACCGAGGAGCGCAGGTCAGACCGAGGAGCGCAGTCGTCCGAGGGTGCCGATGAACTCCTCGGCCATCGCGGCCCGCTCCAGCAACCTGGCGTGCCGGGCTCGGGCGTCGGCCAGGAACTCGTCGAGCCGTGCTGCCAGTGCCGGTGCCTCGGTGGGGTCCGCCGTGGCCAGTCCGTCGACGACCCTGAGCAGTCCGGCCATCTCCTCGAGCGTGAACCCGAGGGGCTTCATGCGGCGGATGACGAGCAGGCGCTCGAGGTCCCCGGCGGTGTACACCCGGAACCCGCCGGACGTCCGACCGCTCGGCACCAGGAGCCCGACCTCGTCGTAGTGCCGGATCGACCGGAGCGACATCCCGGTGCGTTCGGCGAGTTCGCCGATGTGCATGGTGGCGGGGGCGTCGGGGGCGGTCATGTCGACATCGTGGCAGAGCCGGTGGAGTGCGTGCCCGGGTCGCGGCAACCCTCACGTGGCGGTAGAGTCGCCGCCGATGTCGATGACCAGCACCGTCCCCGGCGCGACGAGCGTCCTGTCCGCCCTGCGTTCGCCGCGCCTCCTGACCCGCGAGGTCCTGGCCGGGATCGTCACCGCGCTCGCCCTCATCCCCGAGGCGATCTCGTTCTCGGTCGTCGCGGGTGTCGATCCGGCCGTCGGGCTCTTCTCGAGCGTGGTCTTCGCGATCGTCATCTCGATCGTGGGTGGGCGTCCGGCGATGATCTCCGCCGCCGCGGGGTCCGTCGCGCTGGTCATCGCCCCGCTCGTGCGCGACCACGGCGTCGCCTACCTGGTCCCGACGATCGTGCTCGGCGGCGTCTTCCAGCTCGTGCTCGGGTTCCTCGGGGTCGCCCGGCTGATGCGCTTCATCCCGCGGAGCGTGAACGTCGCCTTCGTGAACGCGCTCGCGATCCTGATCTTCACCGCGCAGCTGCCCAACCTGTTCGGTGACGACGTCCCGTTCGTCGTCTGGCCGCTGACCGCGCTCGGCATCGGGCTCATCATCGGTGTCCCGTTCCTCACCAGGGCGGTCCCGGCACCGCTCATCGCCGTGATCGTGATCACCGGCATCACGATCCTGTTCGGTGTCGCGGTCCCGACCGTCGGTGACGAGGGCGCGCTGCCGACCGCGCTGCCCGGGTTCAACGGTGTGACGGTGCCGTTCACGCTCGACACCCTGCGGCTCATCGCGCCGTACGCGTTCGGCGTCGCGATCGTCGGGCTCATCGAGACCCTGCTCACCGCCCAGCTCGTCGACGCCGTCACCGAGACCCGGTCGAGCGCCTGGCGGGAGTCGTGGGGCCAGGGCATCGCGAACATCGCCTCGGCCTTCTTCGGCGGCACCGGCGGGTGCGCGATGATCGGCCAGACCGTCGTCAACGTGAAGACCGCCGGCGCCCGGACGCGGGTGTCGACCTTCACCGCGGGGGCCGCGATCCTGGTGCTCACGATCGTGCTGCACGACGTGGTCGCCGAGATCCCGATGGCCGCGCTGACCGCCGTCATGCTCATGGTCTGCGTCGCGACCTTCGACTGGCACAGCGTCCGCCCCCGCACGCTCCGCCGGATGCCCCTGGGGGAGACCGCCGTGATGGTCATCACCGTGCTGGTGGTCCTGGCGACGAACAACCTGGCGACCGGGGTCCTGGCCGGTGTGGTCGTCGCGGCGCTCGTCTTCGCACGCCGGGTCGCGCACGTGGTCGAGGTCGTCCGCGAGCCGGTCGACGAGCACACGGTCCGCTACCGGGTCCGCGGTGCCCTGTTCTTCGCGTCGTCGAACGACCTGGTCACGCGGTTCTCGTACGCCGAGGACCCGGAACACGTGGTCATCGACATGACCGACGCGCACGTCTTCGACGCCAGCACCGTGGCCGCCCTCGACGGGGTCGAGCAGCGGTTCGCCAAGCACGGTTCGAGCGTCGAGGTCGTCAACCTGGACACCGCGTCGATCGCCCTGCACGGACGGCTCTCCGGCCACCTCGGGTGACGGCCCGCTGAACGGTCGTGCAGCCGTGGATCTGCTGTGCGGCGGGTGGGTGAGCCGGACCGACCTACACTGGAACCCATGCCCGCGAACACGATCCACCTCGTGCGCCACGGCGAGGTCCACAACCCCGACCGTGTGCTCTACGGGCGGCTCCCGGGCTTCGGTCTGAGCGAGCTCGGCACCCGGATGGCCGGGGCGTCCGCCGCCGCCTGGAAGGACGCCGGGGTCGACGTCCGCGCGATCGTCGCCTCGCCGCTGCAGCGCACGCAGGAGTCCGCCGCTCCCTGGGCAGCCGCGTACGGACTGGACGTCCGTCTCGACGAACGCCTGATCGAGCCGACGAACCGGTACGAGGGTCAGCCCCCCGGGTTCACCAAGCGCTCCGTCCGCCGCCCGGCGGAGTGGCCGTGGATCGCGAACCCCTGGCGACCGAGCTGGGGGGAGGCGTACGAGTCGATCGCGAACCGCATGCTCGCCGCCGTCGCCACCGCGTGGGAGAGCGTCGACGGCGGGGACGTCGTCCTCGTCAGCCACCAACTGCCGATCTGGATGGTGCACCGACGCCTGGCGGGGGAGCCGCTCTGGCACGACCCGCGCAAGCGCCGCTGCGACCTGTCCAGCATCACGAGCCTCCAGCGGGTACCCGACACCGCCGCCGGTCGCTTCACCGAGGTCGGGTACGCGGACCCGGCGGCCGACCTCCGCGGGTCAGCCGTCGACGAAGGAGCAGTGTGACCCGCACAACCCGATCGAGCCGTGTCCGCACCACACGTCTCCGGACCACCGGGGCCGCCGCGATCGCCCTCGCCGCCGCACTCGTGCTGGTCGGGTGCACCTCGGCCGACGGTTCACTCGCCCAGCAGTACGGCAAGGGCAGCACCCAGAACTACATCTCCGGCACCGGAGCGGTGACCGAGGTCGCGGTCGACAAGCGGACCGACCCGATCGACTTCACCGCGAAGTCGATGGACGGTGACGAACTCTCGGCGAAGGCCATGCGCGGCGACGTCGTGGTCATCAACTTCTGGTACGCCGGCTGCCCGCCCTGCCGCGCCGAAGCCGGGCACCTCAACACGGTCCAGGACGAGTTCGCCGACGACGACGTCCACTTCATCGGCGTCAACGTCCGCGACGAGGCCGGCACCGCGAAGGCGTTCGAGCGGAAGTTCGGCGTCCACTACCCGACCGTGCTCGACGCCCGCACCGGCACCATGCAGCTCGCGCTCTCCGGCGAGATCGCCCCGAACGCCGTGCCGACCACGATCGTCCTCGACAAGCGGGGCCGGGTCGCGGCCCGCGTGCTCGGAGCCGTCGACGGGCCGAGCATCCTGAAGACCCTGGTGGACGACGAGCTCACCGGCAAGGCGTCCTGACCCGTGTCCAGCGGGAACCCCTTCGCCGACGCGATCTTCAGCGGGCAGCTCCTCGTCGGCCTGCCGGTGGCGGCGCTCGCCGGGCTGGTGTCCTTCCTGTCGCCGTGCGTCCTTCCCCTCGTGCCGGGCTACCTCGGTTACGTCAGCGGCATCGCGGACGGCAGCCGCCACTCCCGCGGACGGGTGCTGCTCGGTGTGCTCCTCTTCGTGCTCGGCTTCACGGTCATCTTCGTCCTCGGGTCCGCGGCCGCCGGCGCCGTCGGCTTCTGGCTGGTGCGCTGGCGTGACCTCATCGTCCAGCTCATGGGCATCGTCGTGATCGCGATGGGGCTGGTGTTCATCGGCCGGTTCACGTTCCTGCAGCGGACCGTCAAGACGAACTTCACCCCCCGCACCGGTCTGCTCGGCGCACCGCTGCTCGGCATCGTCTTCGCACTCGGGTGGACGCCCTGCATCGGTCCGACCCTGGCGGCCATCAACCTCATCAGCTTCCAGTCCGGCAGCGCGTGGCAGGGCGTCGTGCTCGGCATCGCGTACTGCATCGGACTCGGCGTCCCGTTCCTGCTCGTCGCCCTCGGCGCCGGCTGGGCCTCGGGCGCGATCGGTGTCGTCAAGCGGCACATGCGCACCGTCAACATCATCGGAGGAGCGATCCTGATCGTCATCGGTCTGCTCATGGTCACCGGCATCTGGTCGGCCGTCATGTCGAGCGTCGGGGCGGTGATCCAGAGCTATGTCCCCGCGGTCTGACATCGACGAAGACGGCCGGACGGACGCCGGCACCACCGGCGCCGACAGCTCGTCCGACCCGCAGCGCCCGTCCGACCACGTCGACGGCACGCCCGTCGTGGTCGACGAGTCCGACGGCGTCACGCAGCCGAAGCTCGGTCTGGTCGGCTCCCTCCGGTTCGCCTGGCGGCAGCTGACGAGCATGCGGACGGCGCTCTTCCTGCTCATGCTCCTCGCCCTCGCGGCGATCCCGGGTTCCCTCGTGCCGCAGACCCAGGCGGACCCCAACGGCGTCGTGCAGTACAAGAACAGCCACCCGCAACTGTCCCCGGTGCTCGAGAAACTGCAGGTCTTCGACACCTACACCTCGGTGTGGTTCTCGGCGATCTACCTGCTCCTCTTCATCTCGCTCATCGGCTGCATCGTGCCGCGCACCCGGCACCACTGGCAGGCGCTCCGCACCCGGCCGCCGAGGACCCCGGCGCGACTCGGCCGCCTGGCCGGCTACCGGTCCGTGACGATCAGTCCCGAGACCGTCGACGGCGATGCGGGCGCGACCACGGGCCTCCCGACCGTCGACCACGCGGTCACGACGGCCATGACGCAGCTGCGGAAGTCGGGCTACCGCGTCGAGCGGTTCGGTGACTCGGTCAGCGCCGAACGCGGGTACCTGCGCGAGACCGGCAACCTGGTGTTCCACGCGGCGCTCGTCGGCGTGCTGCTCGCGGTCGGCCTGGGCGGCGGGTTCAGCTACACCGGGCAGCGGCTGCTGGTCGAGGGGCAGACGTTCACCAACGTCCTCGGCTCGTACGACTCGTTCAACCCCGGACGCTGGTTCTCGCAGTCGGACCTCAAGGGCTACAACCTGACCCTCGACCGGTTCACGACGAAGTACGAGGAGACGAACCTCGACGCCCTCGGCCAGGCGACCGACTACTCGGCCACCGTCACGGCACGCACGAAGGACGGCACCGCGAAGACGAGCCGCCTCGGCGTGAACGAGCCGCTGGCGATCGGCGGGACGAACGTCTACCTGCTCGGCAACGGGTACGCGATGCAGGTCACCGTCCGCGACGGCAAGGGCAACGTGGCGTTCCAGGACGTCGTGCCGTTCCTGCCCGAGGACGGGAACTACACCTCCACCGGTGTCATCAAGGTGCCGGACGCGTCGCCCGACCAGCTCGGCATGATCGGGTTCTTCTACCCGACCGCCGTGCAGCAGACCAGCGGCACCAACGCCGGCGCCTTCACCTCGAACTACCCGGACGTCAAGAACCCGATGCTGTCGTTGCAGGTGTACACCGGCGACCTCGGCCTCGACGACGGCGTGCCGCAGAGCGTCTACCAGCTCTCGACCAAGGGCCTGCAGCAGATCGCGGGCCGGCAGTCCGACACGGCGAGCATCGCGATGAAGCCCGGTCAGACGAAGCAGCTGCCGGACGGCGCCGGTTCGATCACGTTCGACGGGGTCAAGCGGTACGTGTCCCTCGACGTGCACCACGACCCGTCACAGCTCTGGGTCGCCTTCTTCGCGATCCTGTCGGTCCTCGGCCTGCTCACCTCGCTGTTCGTCCCGCGCCGTCGCGTGTGGGTCAAGGCGGTGCGCCGGACCGGGGCCGAGGACGGCGGGTTCGACCTCGAGTACGCCGGGCTCGCCCGCGGCGAGGACCCCAACCTCGAACGCGCGGTCGCGGACATCGCCCAGAAGCACATGTCGGACCTCGGCGTTAGGATCAGCAAGTGAACACGACGACCCTTGCGACCTACTCGGTCGTGCTGACGTACTCCGCGATGGCGGTCTACGTCATCGCGTTCATCTCCTTCGCGCTCGACATGGCGAAGCGTGCCGGCGACGTCGGGCTCGAGACCACCCGCGGTGGTTCGTCCTCGGACCGTGACGACGCGACCGCCACCACGGTCGCGACCGTCCAGGGCGGCACCGTCGTCCTCGAACGTGTCCAGCAGAAGCGTGACGGTGACGACGTCGGCGGCGGTGGCCAGCGTGGCTCGAAGTTCGAGCGCGTCGGCATGGCGATGACGATCCTGGCCCTCGTCGTCCACATCGGCGCGATCGTGCTCCGCGGCATCGCGGCCGACCGTGTGCCGTGGGGCAACATGTTCGAGTTCTCGCTGACGGGCACGGGCCTGATCATCGCCGTGTTCCTGCTCGTGCAGTTCTGGCAGGACCTCAAGTTCCTCGGGGTGTTCATCACCGGCCTGGTGATCATCCTGCTCGGCATCGCGACCGTGAACTACTACGTGCCGGTGCGCCCGCTGGTGCCCGCGCTCGAGTCCTACTGGCTCGTCATCCACGTCTTCGTCGCCATCGCCGGCACCGGGTTCTTCGCCCTCGGCGCCGGCCTGGCGGTGTCCCAGCTGGTCCAGACGTATCGCCAGGGCCGTCCGGTCTCGCGCGGTCTCCGTTTCATGGAGACGCTGCCCGACGCCGACCGGCTCGAGGTGCTCAGCTACCGCGTGATCCTCGTCGGCTTCGTGCTCTGGACCTTCACGCTCATCGCCGGTGCCATCTGGGCCGAGCGGGCCTGGGGTCGCTACTGGGGGTGGGACACGAAGGAGGTCTGGACGTTCATCATCTGGGTCCTCTACGCCGGCTACATCCACGCGCGGGCGACCCGCGGCTGGCGTGGCGCCCGGTCGTCGTGGCTCGCGCTCATCGGCTTCGCCGCTGTGATGTTCAACTTCTCGGTCGTCAACGTCTTCTTCAAGGGGCTGCACAGCTACTCCGGTCTGTGACCGGACGGCCCGGCTCCCCAGACGGGTCGCAGGCGGACGGGAGGCCCGACACCAGCTGGTGTCGGGCCTCCCGTCCGTCCGTGCGGCGGGCCTACGGACGAGCCACGAGCAGCGCGTGCACGCGCCGGAGCCGCGCCAGCCACCACCCGGTCCGCTCGGGGGAGGCTGCCCACTGGTCGAGGAGGTCGGGATCCGGCTCGACCCGACGCACGGCGACGCGGCCCCCGACCGGCAGCAGCGGCTCGGCGGTGAGGTCTCCCGTGAACATCGCCGCGGTGCCCAGTCCGGCCGCGTAGCCGGGGGCCATCGCCCGCGACGCCAGGAACGCCCCCATGCCCAGGCCGACCGAGGTGTCGATCGCGCTGGAGACCACGCAGGGCAGTCCGGCCTCGGCCATCACGGCCTGCGCCGCGGTGATCCCGCCGAGGGGCTGCGCCTTGACGATCAGTACGTCCGCGGCGCCGGCACGGGCGACGGCGAGCGGGTCGGACGCCTTCCGGACGCTCTCGTCCGCGGCGATCCGGACTCCGAGACCGGCGACCCGGGTGCGCAGCGCGGCGAGGTCCGCGACGGCGGCGACGGGCTGCTCGGCGTACTGCAGTCGGAACGGTGCCAGCTGCTCGAGGGCGGTGGTCGCCTGGTCGAGGGACCACAGGCCGTTCGCGTCGATCCGCACGTCGGCGTCGTCGCCCATCACGCGGCGGACCGCGGCGACCCGGGCGACGTCGTCCTCGATCGTCGTGCCGGGTTCGGCGACCTTCACCTTCGCGGTGGTGCAGCCGGGGTAGCGACGGAGCAGGTCCGCGACGTCCGCGGCGGCGATCGCGGGCACCGTGGCGTTGACGGGGACGCTGTCGGCGCCGGGCTCGTGCCGGGTCCAACCGAAGTCGACCGCGGCGCGGAGCCAGGCGGCCGACTCGGTGTCGTCGTACTCGACGAAGGGGGAGAACTCGGTCCAGCCCTCGGGACCGCGGAACACGAGCGCCTCGCGGACGGTGATGCCGCGGAACCGGACCCGCATCGGCAGGGCGACGACCCGGGCGGTCGGAAGCAGGTCGCGGAGCTCGGGCACGTCGGCGGGGACGAACGGGTCCTGCGGGGTCACATCGGGCACCCGGCCATCTTCGCAGGGGCGTCCAGGGCGCCTCACGGTTCCTCCGAGGGGACCGCCAGGGCAGCGCACTAGCATCGCTGCGGTCGACCACCGGTCGGCGGTGCCGGTGCCGATCAGGATCGCCGGCCAGGACGGACGAGGAGGCTCGGTGGCGACGGACGAGTTCGCGCGACTGATGCGTCAGGGCACCGTCGACGTCACCCGGCAGCCTGCAGCTCGTCGTCGGAAGAACCCGATCACCGGCAAGATCGCCCTCGGCCTCGCGGTGGTCGCCGCCGCGGTGGACGCCAGCGCCTTCGCGGTGTTCGTGGGCGGTGACACGACCTTCGCGTTCGGCATCTGCTTCGTCGTGGTGTTCCTCACCCTGGTCGCCGCGGTCCTGGGCTTCATCGCCGCGGTCGGGTCGTTCGGCCGCTGGTACGGCGTCATCGGCGTGGTCCTGGCGTTCTTCGCCAACCCGGTGATCCTCATCGTCCTGCTCGTCATCGTCGCTCCCGAGATGCTCTCCGGCATGGGCGGCGACTAGACAGCCGGCACGCGACGGCCCGGGCAGGAGCCCAGCGGTAGGTTCGGAGCATGCCCTCTGCCGTCTCCGACCTGTTCGACCCCGACGTCTGGACCACCGCTCCGATCGCCGAGCGGTTCACCGACATCACGTACCACAAGCACGTCTCCGGCGGCATGGTGCGCGTCGCCTTCGACCGCCCCGAGGTGCGCAACGCCTTCCGCCCGCGGACCGTCGACGAGCTGTACCGCGCCCTCGACGACGCCCGCCAGGACCCGCGCGTCGGGGTCGTGCTGCTGACCGGCAACGGACCGAGCCCGAAGGACGGCGGGTGGGCGTTCTGCTCCGGGGGCGACCAGCGCATCCGGGGACGGAGCGGCTACCAGTACGTCGGCGACGAGGGTGCTCCGCCCGAGGGCGTCGATCCCGCTGCCGCGCAGGCCTCGATGGGCCGCTTGCACATCCTCGAGGTCCAGCGGCTGATCCGGATGATGCCGAAGGTCGTCATCGCGGTCGTGCCCGGGTGGGCCGCCGGCGGTGGACACTCCCTCCACGCGATCTGCGACCTGACGATCGCCAGCGCCGAGCACGGCAGGTTCAAGCAGACGGACGCCGACGTCGGGTCGTTCGACGGCGGCTACGGCAGCGCCTACTACGCGAAGCAGATCGGCCAGAAGCTCGCGCGCGAGGTCTTCTTCCTCGCCGAGGAGTACTCCGCCCAGCGTGCGTACGAGATGGGTGCCGTCAACAGGGTGGTGCCGCACGAGGACCTGGAGCGCGAGGCGATCCGCTGGGGCGACACGATCCTCGGCAAGTCCCCGACGGCGATCCGGATGCTCAAGTACGCCTTCAACGCGGTGGACGACGGCATGGTCGGCCAGCAGGTCTTCGCCGGTGAGGCCACACGCCTCGCCTACGGCACCGACGAGGCCGTCGAGGGCCGCGACTCGTTCCTCGAGAAGCGCTCGCCCGACTGGACCGCGTTCCCCTGGCACTACTGATGGCCCGTCCGCTCGTCGCGCTGGGTGCGTCCGACCCGATGGCGGTGCTGCGCGGACTGGAGGCGGCACTCGCCGGCGGCCCCGCGCTGGCCCCGGTCGCCGAGGGGGCTCCGGCGCTGCCGACACCGCCACCGGCCGCCGTCCCGCAGCGGGTCGCCCTGGTCGTCGAGACGAGCGGCTCCACCGGGACCGGCAAGCGTGTCGCCCTCTCCGCGGACGCGCTGCTCGCCGGGGCCGCTGCCGCGGACGCCGCCCTCGGCGGACCGGGCGTCTGGGTCCTCGCGCTGCCGACGCACTACATCGCCGGGCTCAACGTCCTGACGCGGTCGATCGCCGCGGGGACGACCCCCGTCGTGCTGCCGTCCGGGCACTTCGACGCGGGCGCGTTCACGGACGCGGCCGACCGGCTCGTGGTCGGACCCGCGGCACCTCGGCGGTACACGTCGCTGGTGCCGGTGCAGCTCGCCCGGGTCCTCGACGACCCGCGGGCGACGGCGGCGCTCGGCCGGTTCGACGCGGTCCTGGTGGGCGGTCAGGCGACGCCGACGGCCCTGCGGGAGCGTGCCCGTGCCGCCGGTATCCGCGTGGTGACGACCTACGGCGCGAGCGAGACCAGCGGCGGCTGTGTGTACGACGGTGCGCCGCTGGGCACGGTCCACGCCGAGCTCGTCGACGGGGAACTGCAGCTGACCGGTCCGATGCTCGCCGAGGGGTACCTCGACGACCCGGCGCGGACGGCAGCGACCTTCACCGAACGCGACGGGCACCGCTGGTACCGCACCGGTGACGCCGCGACGATCGTCGACGGTCGGGTCCGGGTCACCGGCCGTCTCGACGACGTCGTCATCTCCGGGGGCGAGAAGGTGCCGCTCGGCGCGGTCGAGCGGATCGTGCGGGAGCTCCCCGGGCAGCACGGTGCCGTCGTCACCAGGCGGACGTCGGGGGAGTGGGGCGAAGTGCCGGTCGTCGTGACCGAGCAGCCCGTCGACCTCCAGCTCGTCCGCTCCCGCGTCGGAGACACCCTCGGACGGGCGGCCCGACCGGTCGAGGTGATCCTCGTGGACCGGATGCCGATGCTGGCGTCCGGCAAACCCGACCGGCGCGCGGTGCGGACGCTGGCCGACCCGCGAGGCTGAACCGGGCCTCCCGGCCCTGACACCCACCCGGCGGCCGGTCCGCACGGGCGGCACGTCACTCGCCGGTACGATTGGCGGTCGTGGCACGAGCGAAGAACACGACACGTCCGAAGGGCCGGTCCGGCAACCCGGCGAAGGCCGCTGCCCCGCAGCGCACCGTCCGGCGGGCGACCGCACGCGACTGGATCGGCGGGGCGCGTCTGCGGACCCTGACCCTCGGCGTCGTGCCCGTGGTGCTCGGCACCGCAGTGGCCTACGTCGACAGCAAGGCGACCGGTGACTTCGGCGCCTTCCTCGGTACGGACGCACACCTGGCGATCGCCCTGCTCGCGCTCGCCGTCGCGCTGTTCCTGCAGATCGGTGTGAACTACAGCAACGACTACTCCGACGGGGTGCGCGGCACGGACGAGTTCCGCGTCGGCCCCGCCCGGCTGACCGGAGCGGGCCTCGCGAAGCCCCGCACCGTGCTCACCGTCGCGCTGACGTTCTTCGGGCTGGCCGCCGTCGCCGGCATCATCATCGTGGCGCTCACCCAGCTCTGGTGGCTCCTGCTCGTGGGCGCGGCCGCGATCGTCGCCGCCTGGTTCTACACCGGCGGCAAGAAGCCCTACGGGTACAACGCCCTGGGCGAGGTCTTCGTCTTCGTGTTCTTCGGACTCGTCGCGGTCCTCGGCACCCAGCACGTGCTGATCGGGCAGGCGACCCTCAGCGGGTGGGCAGCGGCCGTGGCTGCCGGCCTGTTCGCGTGCGCGGTGCTCATGGTGAACAACATCCGCGACATCGACGAGGACACCGCGGCTGGCAAGCGCACGCTCGCCGTCGTGGTCGGCGGGCCGGTGGCGCGGGTGCTCTTCGCGCTCTTCCTGCTGCTGCCCTACGTCGTGCTGGTCTGGTTCGTGCTGCTGTACTTCCGGTCCGGCTTCACGTACTTCTCGCTGCTGCTCGCGCTGCCGGCGCTGCTGATCGGGGTGACGTCGCGGAAGCCGCGCGAGCTCATCACGGCCCTGCAGCTGTCGTCGTTCTCGGCGCTGGCGTACGGCGTGGTGCTCGGCGTCACGCTCGCCGTCCAGCCGTAGCTGCGGGCGGGCGCCGTCCGACGGGAACCGTCGGCCGGGTGCTGTCGGCCGGTCGCTGTCGGTCAGGCCTCGTCGGGGTGCTTCCGGAGCGTGACGTCGGTGTCGGTCGCGTCGGCGGTGTCGACGAAATCGTCCTCGAAGTCGCTGTCCGCATCGCGCTCGGGACGGGCACGGCGCTCGGCGATGGTGGTCGTCACGGCGCCGCGCAACCCCGGGAGTGCGATGTACGAGACGAGCAGGCCGATGAGTGCCGCCCCGATCGCCGCCCAGTACCAGGGCAGCCCGATCACGAGCAGCACGACGAGTGCGACGACGAAGATGCCGAGCCGAGCCAGGGTGTAGACGAGCCACGCTTTCACCCTGCAAGTGTACGGACGCCGGTCTCCACGGCGACCGGACGAAGGCCAGGGCGGTCACAGCCTCCCGACCTAGACTTCGAGGATGGTCAGGTTGTGGCTCGTCATCGTCGTCGCCGCCGTGGCGTTCACGGTGTTCGCCCTGATCGACTGCGCCACCATGCCGCGGACCCGCGTCCGCTCCCTGCGCAAGGGCATCTGGGTCCTGTTGGTCGTCGTCCTGCCCGTCCTCGGCGGCGTGCTGTGGTTCCTGCTCGGCCGGACCCCCGCCGCGGGACAGCGAGGCAACGGTGGCGGTGGTGCCGGGTACCGTGGTCCCGAAGACGACCCTGACTTCCTCGGTGGCACGACGCCTCCCGGGCGGAAGAGCGATGACAAGGACCAGGACGACGCGACCCTCCGATCCCTCGAAGAACAGTTCCACGACGGCGACGACGACGGCCGCCCCGATCGCTGACGGCGCTGCCGCTGATGGCGCTGTCGCTGACGGCGCTGCCGCTGACGGCGCTGCCGCTGACGGGCAGCCGGGCTCGGGCAGTTCCGGCAGCCCCGCGACGGACTTCGCCCTCGCCTTCCTGCAGGAACTCGCCCGCGCCGGTGTGACCGACGTCGTGGTCAGTCCGGGGTCGCGGTCGCAGGCCCTGGCCCTCGCCGCGGTCGCCCTCGAGCGCGCCGGTGGCATCACGGTGCACGTGCGCCTCGACGAGCGGACCGCCGGGTTCTTCGCGCTCGGTCTGGCCGTCGAGTCCGGTCGCCCCGCCGCGGTCGTCACGACCTCGGGGACAGCGGTCGTGAACCTCCACCCCGCCGTGCTCGAGGCGCACCACTCGGGTGTGCCGATGATCGTCGTCTCCGCCGACCGCCCGGCCGAACTGCGCGGCATCGGCAGCAACCAGACCACCGTGCAGCCCGGGGTCTTCGGGCCGGCCGTGTCGTTCGTCCGCGACGTCCAGGCACCGAGCGCGCACGGTGTCGACGACGACGTCCGCGCCACCGTCCGCGGTCTGGTGCGCGAAGCCGTCGCCGCCGCTGCGGGGCACACCGGGCAACCCGGTCCGGTGCAGCTCGACCTCGCCTTCCGCGAGCCCCTCAGCGCCGGTCTCGACCGGGTCGACGGCGTGCCCGACGACCAGGTGGACCGCGCGTACGCGACCCGGCGGACGACCACCCCGCTGCCGGTCGCGGAGCTCGCCCCCGACGACGACCCCGCGACCGTGGTGATCGCCGGACACGACGCCGGCGCAGACGCCGAGCGGATCGCGTGGGAACTCGGTGCGCCGCTCCTGGCCGAGGTGTCGAGCGGTGCCCGGTTCGGCCGGAACCTGGCGGCCGCCTACCGCGAGTTGCTCCGGGACGACGACTTCGGCGGCCGGGTGCGGCGCGCGGTCGTCCTCGGCCACCCGACCCTCAGTCGCGAGGTCCCGGCGCTCCTGCAGCGCGCCGACGTCGAGACGGTCGTGGTCCGCGGTGCCGGAGCCGACGTGTACGACCCGGCACGGGCCTCCCGGCCGGACGCCGCGACGCAGGTCGTCTCGGACGTCCGCGTCACCGGGCGGACCGGGCCGGCGCACCGGGCGTGGGTCGGCCGCTGGGTCGCGGCGAGCCGCTCGCTGCTCGGCGAGGGCGACGCCGGACCGGACCTCGACGCGAAGCGGTCCGAGGACCGCGCCGAGCGGAACCGGTTCCTGAAGGACGAGGTCGCGCTCCGCCGTCGGCCCGTCGACCGTGCGATGCTCGCCGAGGCGGTGTGGGGTGCCACCTGGCCGCACGACCGTCTGGTGTTCGGTGCCTCGCAGATCATCCGGGTCGCGGACACGACCGTCGCGGGCAAGAAGATCCGCGTGCACGCCAACCGCGGGCTGGCGGGCATCGACGGCACGATCTCGACCGCCCTCGGCATCGCGACGGCGCTCGAGGCCGGGTCCGGCGCCGTCGGTACGACCCGGGTGGTGGTGGGGGACCTCACCTTCCTGCACGACCTCGGCGGACTCGTCACCGGGACCGAGGAGGCGCGCCCGCGGCTGCAGGTCGTCGTCGGCAACGACGGTGGCGGTGCGATCTTCCGCGGACTCGAGGTGGCGGCGACGACCGCACCCGAGGACATGCGGCGGATGATGACGACGCCGCAGCACGTCGACGTCGAACGCGTCGTGACCGGCCTCGGCTGGGAGTACCGCCGCGCCGAGACCTGGGGCGACCTGGAACGGGTCCTCACCGACCCCGCCGAGCGCGTGGTCATCGAGGTGCCGCTGGCCGATTGACCGGCGACGGCTCCGGCCGGTGCCGGTACCGGTGCCGCTGTCAGGCCAGGGCGTCGACGATCGGTCGGAACTTCAGCCGCGTCTCCGCGACCTCCCGAGCCGGCTCAGAGCCCGCGACGATCCCGGCGCCGGCCCACGCGCGGACCGTGCCGTCGTCCTCGATCTGTGCGCTGCGGAGTGCGAGCATCCACTCACCGTCCCCGGAGGCGCCGAGCCAGCCGACGGGACCGGCGTAGCGTCCGCGGTCCACACCCTCCAGCTCGGCGACGAGCCGCACCGCGACGTCGGTGGGGGTCCCGGCGACGGCCGCGGTCGGGTGCAGCACGTCGGCGACGTCGAGTGCGGTCACACCGGCGGGCAGGACGGCCTCGACGTCGCTGGCGAGGTGCCAGACGTTCGGCAGCTGCAGGCGGAACGGCTCGGGGTCCACCCGGAGGTCGGCTGCGATCGGCCGCAGCGAGGCGACCAGGCTCGAGATCGCGAACGCGTGCTCCTCGAGGTCCTTCGTGCTCGCGGCGAGGGTCTCGGCGGCGACCCGGTCGCTCTCGGCGTCCGTCCCCCGGGCGGCACTGCCGGCGAGGACCCGGGCGGTGAGGGTGCGTCCCTCGGTGCGGGCGAGTGTCTCCGGGGTCGCCCCGATGAGCCCGTCGACGGCGAAGGTCACGCACGTCGGGTAGGCGGCGGCCAGGTCGAGCAGCAGGGCACGGCGGTCGGCGCCGGGCGGCAGGGTGCCGACCAGGTCGCGGGCCAGGACGACCTTCTGCGCGCGTCCGGCCGTGATCGCGGTGACCGCGGCGGCGACCGACGCGGCGTAGGCGTCCTCGTCGACCGCACCGGGCCGGAGTGCGACGGAGACGTGCGGGCCGACGCGGGGGACCGGGACCGAGGTGCTCGTGAACGGCAGGGGAGCCGGGGCGTCGGTGGTGTCGACCGCGGTGATCCACGCCCGACCACGCCGCCGGCCGACCACGACCCGCGGCACGATGAGGACACTCGTCGCGCTCGAGTCGTCGGCGAACGCGAACGTCCCGAACGCCACCAGTCCGCTGCCACGGAGCCGCACCGGGTCGTCGACCACCGCGGCGGCGACGATCTGCCGCCACCGGGCGGAGGCGTCGCGCATCCGGGTCGGGCCGGAGAACTCGAAGCGCATGGCCTCGCCGATCCCGACGATCCCGTCACCGCCCCGCACGAAGGCCAACGGCGCTCCGGCGAGGGTGTGGCGGAGCACGGCGCCCGGGTCGTCGAGGATGCGGGTCGAGACCGTGAGCGGCCGGACCGCTGTGGTGGGACGGGTCACGGACCGATGTTACGCGTCAGGGCGCGCCCGGGGTGTCGCGCTCCTGCACGCCTACCGGGAAGCGTCGGGCCGCGGCCTCTAGGATGACCGGGTGAGCAGAGCGGACATGCAGAAGCGGCCGGACGAAGTGGCGGCCATGTTCGACGACGTCGCAGCGAAGTACGACCTGACCAACGACATCCTGTCGGCGGGCAACGCACCGCTGTGGCGCGTCGCGACGGTCAAGGCCGTCGACCCCCAGCCGGGCGAGCGTGTGCTCGACCTCGCTGCCGGCACCGGGACCAGTTCCGCGGCCCTGGCGAAGAAGGGCGCGGAGGTCACCGCCCTCGACCTGTCGTCCGGCATGATCGCGGTCGGCCGCGAACGCCACCCCGAGATCACCTTCGTCGAGGGCGACGCCGAGCACCTGCCCTTCTCGGACGAGTCGTTCGACGCGGTCACGATCTCGTTCGGACTGCGCAACGTCAACGACCCGATGCAGGCCCTGACCGAGATGCTGCGGGTCCTCAAGCCCGGCGGTCGTCTGGTCATCTGCGAGTTCTCCACGCCGCCGTTCGCCGCACTGCGCTTCGGCTACAACACGTACCTCAAGCGCGTCCTGCCGGGCATCGCCAGGCTCTCGAGCAGCAACCCGGCCGCCTACCGCTACCTCGCCGAGTCCATCGAGGCCTGGCCGGACCAGCAGGTCCTCAGCCAGTGGCTCCGCGGCGTCGGCTTCACGATGGTCGCGCACCGCAACCTGACCGCCGGCATCGTCGCCCTGCACCGCGGTCGCAAGCCCGTCGAGGGCAGCGTGCGCGAGTCCGCCGCCCGCCGTGCGAAGGCACGCCGCGAGCACCAGCCCACGGGTGAGCAGCCCCGCGTGGAGCCCGAGGCCTAGGCCCGCGGCCCAGGTCCCCACCGCCACCCCGCGAGTACGGAGCAGCAGTTGAACCCGAGTGTCCCGGTCGCCCGACGCGCACCGAGTCTCCGAGCGTCCCTGGGCATCGGCGAGCGTCTGTTCGCCACCCCGGCCGACCGTCGTTTCATCGCCGCCGTCGACGACGGGCTCGAACACGTCGAGCAGGGGCTCGAGGACGCCATGCGCTCCGCCGACACCCTGGCCGACACCACCAGCCGGTACCTGCTCGCCGCGGGTGGCAAGCGCATCCGTCCGACCCTGACGCTGCTCATCGCGCAGCTCGGCGACGGCGTGACCGACCACGTGGTCAAGGCCGCGGTCAGCGTCGAGATGACGCACCTGGCGTCGCTGTACCACGACGACGTGATGGACGAGGCGCCGGTTCGCCGCGGTGTCCCGGCCGCCCACGTCACCTACGGCAACAACCTCGCGATCCTCACGGGGGACCTGCTCTTCGCCCGTGCCTCGCTCATCACCGCGGACCTGGGGCCCGAGGGCATCCGGATGCAGGCGGAGACCTTCCAGCGCCTCTGCATGGGCCAGCTCCACGAGACGACCGGCCCGCAGCCGGAGGACGACCCGGTCGAGCACTACATCCAGGTGCTCAGCGACAAGACCGGGTCCCTCATCGCGACCGCCGCCCGCGCCGGCGTCTTGTTCTCCGGCGCCGACCGGTCCCTGCTCGAGGCCGTCGGCACCTTCGGTGAGAAGGTCGGCGTCGCCTTCCAGCTCGTCGACGACGTCATCGACCTGGCACCGGCGAAGGACAAGACCGGCAAGATCGCCGGCAACGACCTCCGTGCCGGCGTGGACACGCTGCCCCTGCTGCAGCTCCGTCGTCGTGCCGCCACCGACGAGGGTGCCGCGGCCCTCCTCGCCCGCATCGAGCGCAACGTCCGGGACGCACCCGACGACGCCGTCCACTCGGACGCGTACCAGAGCGCCGTCGCCGAGCTCCGCGCGCACGATGCGACCCTGGCGACCCGTGCCCTCGCCGCGAGCTGGGCCGACGAAGCGGTCGCCGCCCTGGCGCCCCTGCCGGACGGCACCGTCAAACGAGCCCTCACCCGGTTCGCGGAGACGGTCGTCGACCGCAGCCGCTGACCCGAACGAAACTGGAGACCGATCAGTGCCCACCCTCCGACTCGCCATCGTCGGCGCCGGTCCGGCCGGCATCTACGCCGCGGACATCCTCCTGCGGGAGGCGCGCGGCTTCGACGTCTCGATCGACCTGTTCGAGCAGCTCCCGGCCCCGTACGGTCTGGTGCGCTACGGCGTCGCGCCCGACCACCCCCGCATCAAGGGGATCATCAACGCCCTCCGCGACGTCCTGGACCGCGGCGACATCCGGATCTTCGGCAACGTCCGCTTCGGCGAGGACATCACGCTCGAGGACCTGAAGCGTCACTACAACGCGGTCGTCTTCTCGACCGGCGCGATCAAGGACGCCGACCTGGACATCCCCGGCATCGACCTCGACGGGTCCTACGGCGCCGCCGACTTCGTCAGCTGGTTCGACGGGCACCCCGACGTCCCCCGCACCTGGCCGCTCACGGCCGAGAGCGTCGCGGTCATCGGCAACGGCAACGTCGCGCTCGACGTGTCCCGCATCCTGGCGAAGCACGCCGACGACCTGCTGCCGACCGAGATCCCGGCCAACGTGTACGAGGGCCTCAAGGCTTCGCCGGTCACCGACGTCCACGTCTTCGGACGTCGTGGACCGGCGCAGGTGAAGTTCACGCCGCTGGAGCTGCGTGAACTCGGCGAACTGCGCGACGTCGACATGGTCGTGTACGACGAGGACTTCGACCACGACGAGGCCTCGAAGCTCGCGATCGCGACGAACAAGCAGGTCACCGTCATCGACCGCGTGCTGCAGCAGTGGCGCACGCGCGAGGTCGGCACCGCCAGCCGTCGCCTGCACCTGCACTTCTACGCCAAGCCGCTCGAACTGCTCGGCGACGACGACGGTGCGCTCCGCGCCATCCGGTACGAGCGCACCCGTCCGGACGGCCAGGGCGGCGTCGAGGGAACGGGCGAGATCCGCGAGATCCCGATCCAGGCCCTCTACCGCGCGGTCGGTTACGTCGGGTCACCCCTGCCCGGCGTGCCGTTCGACGAGCGCTACGGGGTCATCCCGAACCACGAGGGTCAGGTCCTCGACACCGACGGCAACCGCCTCCCGGGCGTCTACGCCACCGGGTGGATCAAGCGCGGACCGGTCGGCCTGATCGGGCACACCAAGTCCGACGCGATGGAGACCGTGCAGCACGTGGTCACCGACCAGGGCACCTGGTGGAGCCCGGAGGACC
Source organism: Curtobacterium sp. MCPF17_001 (assembly GCF_003234615.1). NCBI lineage: Bacteria > Bacillati > Actinomycetota > Actinomycetes > Micrococcales > Microbacteriaceae > Curtobacterium > Curtobacterium sp. MCPF17_001. Next base: position 149,050 of record NZ_QKSL01000007.1, on the reverse strand, counting down.
CCTCGGAAGAGGCGATCCCGGCACTGCTCCGCGAACGCGGCGTCGACTTCACCGACCTGGACGGGTGGCATGCCCTCGACCAGCACGAGATCGCACTCGGCGAGCCCGAGGGCCGTGCGCGCGTCAAGGTCGTGCCCCGCGACGAGATGATCGACGTCTCGCTGCGCCGCTCCCGCGCCGACTCGCAAGCCTGAGCGCCTCGCAGGTCCGAGCATGACGACGCTGCGCCCGGTACCCCGACGTGGGGTGCCGGGCGTTGCGTCGTCCGGCCGGCTCGTCGGGGTCGACGTGGCCCGGTCCCTCGCCCTCTTCGGGATGATGGCCGCGCACGTCGGTGACGTCGCCGAGAACGTCGACTGGGCGGACCCGACGAGCTTCGGCGCCGTCGTGAACGGCCGGTCCGCCGCGCTCTTCGCGGTGCTCGCCGGGGTGTCGATCGGACTCGTCAGCGGCCGGGACCGACCGCCCGGGCCGCCCGACATCGGTCGGGTCCGGGCCCGCCTGGCACTCCGCGCGGTCGTGGTGGTCGTCGTCGGGCTGCTGCTGATGGCCCTGCAGACGCCGGTCTACGTGGTGCTGCCCACCTACGGCGCCCTGTTCCTGTTGGCCCTGCCCGTGCTCCGCTGGCGGCCGTGGGCACTGTTCCTGCTCGCCGTGGCCTGCGCGGTCGCAGCGGCACCGGTCGCGCTGGCGATCCTGCCGCTCTACGCCGAGGCGGGCATGTTCGGCGTCCAGCTCGGGCTGGTCTACCCCGTCGTCACCTTCGCCGCGTACGTGCTGGTCGGGCTCGCCGTCGCGCGGTCCCGACCCGGGTCCACACCGCCGGCTCCCGGGCGACACGCCGGCGGCGCCTGGGTTGTGCTGGTGGGGGGAGGCTCGATGCGGCAGGTCCTGCTCCTCGTGTCCGGCATCGTGGTCGCGGCCGCTGCGTACGTCGTCGGGAACGCCGCTGCGCCGATCCCGTTCGACACGACGTACGCCTTCCCCGGCGTGCCGTTCGTGCCGTCCGGCTCCGACGCCGGTCAGACGTTCGCGCAGGTGTTCCTCTCACCGCGTGACCATTCGTCGTCGATCGTGGACGTGGCCGGCACCGCTGCCGTCGCCGTCGCCGTGATCGCCCTGTGCCGGCTGCTCGTCGACGGACACGGGCCGCTCGTCACCCGGATCGCGTTCCCCCTGGCGGCGGTGGGGTCGATGCCGCTGACCGTCTACGCGCTGCACCTGGTCGTCATCGCCCTGTGGCCCGACATGCCGCAGGGACCCTCCACCTGGTGGGGGTTCGTGGTCGGCGCGGTGCTGTTCGCGATGGTGTGGCGACGGTTCCTCGGACGCGGGCCGCTCGAACGACTGACCGCGAGGATCGCCGCGGCGGTGCCCGCGCCCACCACCTGACCCGTGGCGACGGGGCGAGCGTGGGGCGGGCCTCCCGGCCGACCGCTACTGCAACGCTGCCGTCAACCGCGCCACGTTGTCGAACACCCGCGACCGACGCGGTCGGGTGAGCCACTCGTCGAGCGTCAGCTCGCGGCTGGCGGCGCGGTAGTCGTCCTGGACGTCCCGCAGCGCGTCCACGAAGGACTTCCCGCGCACCATCACCGAGATCTCGAGGTTCAGGGTGAACGAGCGCATGTCCATGTTGCTCGACCCGATCACCGCGACGTCGTCGTCGATCGTGAAGTGCTTGGCGTGCAGCACGGTCGGCGCACGGTACAGCCAGATCCGCACGCCCGCCCGGAGCAGCCCCTCGTAGTAGGAGCGCTGGGCGTGCCACGTCATCGCGTGGTCGCCGATCTCGCCGACGAACAGCTCGACCTCGACCCCGCGCTGCGCGGTCGTCGTGATCGCGTAGAGCATCGAGTCGTCGGGAACGAAGTACGGCGACGTGATCGACACCCGCTTCTGCGCCGAGTACAGCAGGGCGTTGAACAGCCGCAGGTTGTTCTCACCGTCGAAGCCCGGCCCGGACGGCACGACCTGGCAGTCCAGGGAGTCCTGCCGGTCCGCCCGGTGCACGGGGTCGCTCTCGCGGAGCAGCAGCTCGTCGGTCTCGCTGTACCAGTCGGTGACGAACAGGGCGTTGATGCCCGCGACGACGGGGCCCTCGAACCGGGCGAACAGGTCGCGCCACCGCAGCCCGCGCTCGATGTTGGCCTTGGTGTCGTACGAACGGTCGATGAGGTTCTGCGACCCCGTGAACGCCACCGACCCGTCGACCACCAGGATCTTCCGGTGGTTCCGGAGGTCCGGACGCTGGAACTTCCCCTCCAGCGGCAGCAGCGGCAGCATCAGGTGCCACTCGATGCCCGCCGCGTCGAGGAACGCCAGGGTGTCCTTGAAGTACGGGTAGCTCTTGCTCGCCCAGTGGTCCATGAGGAACCGGACCGTCACGCCACGTGCCTGCGCACGTGCCAGCGACTCGAAGAACGGCCGTGTGGTGTCGTCGAGGGACGCGATGTAGAACTCCACGTGCACGAACCGGCGCGCGGCGTCGACGGCGTGCGTCATCTCCGCGAAGGCGTCGTCGTAGTGGGGGTACAGCTCGGCCTGGTTGCCGCCGACCAGCGGCATCGACCCGAGCTGCCGGTTCAACTTCGTGATGCTCTCGAGCCACGTCGGCCACGGGTGGTCGCGGCGCACCCGCTCGATGCCCTCGGTCTGCTCGAGGATGTAACGGTTGATCTCGGTCTGCTTCTCGCGGCGGGCCCGGGGGAGCTTCGTGGACCCGAGCAGGAGGAACAGGACGAACCCGATGTAGGGGATGAGGAAGATCGCCAGCAACCAGCCCGTCGCCGTCTGCGGCTTCCGGTTGATCGGGACGATGACGAGTGAGAAGGCGCGGATCGCCAGGTCCAACAGGACCAGGACGATGATCAGCGCAACGACGAGCCAGTGCTCCACGGTGTCGGGCCTGTCTCTGCGCGGGGGAGCGCGGTCAGCGGAAGTTGATGAACTGCAGGGGGACGTCGAACTCCTGGCCCTTGAGCAGCTGGATGGTCTGTTGCAGGTCGTCGCGGCTCTTCGAGGAGACGCGCAGCTCGTCGCCCTGCACCTGGCTCTTCACGGTCTTCGGCGCCTCGGCACGGATCACCGCACCGATCTTCTTCGCGATGTCCTGCTCGATGCCGTTCTTGAACTTCACCTCGATGCGGAACTCCTTGCCCGAGGGGAACGGCTCGCCGGCGTCCAGGCTCTTCAGGCTGATGCCGCGCTTGATTGCCTTCGTCTGCAGCACGTCGAGGACGGCCAGGGCACGCTCCTCGGTCGAGGCCTTGATGAGGACGTCCTCGCCACTGAACGCGACGGACGCACCGACACCCTTGAAGTCGTACCGCTGCTCGATCTCCTTCGCCGCCTGGTTGAGGGCGTTCTCCGCCTCCATCTTGTCGACCTTGCTGACCACGTCGAAGGAGCTGTCTGCCATACCGGCCAGCCTATCGGGCGCCACGCCGCCCCGTACCGGAGGCCCGACCCGGCCCGGTGCGAGGACCTCCCGTCCGGCCGTGGTCGCGACCACCTCCGAACATCGGCTATGCTCTTCACCGCGCCTTCGGTCGGTGACGACACGGGCCGGGTGCGCACATGGCGAGTTACCCAAGCGGCCAAAGGGATCTGACTGTAAATCAGCCGGCGTATGCCTCCGGGGGTTCGAATCCCTCACTCGCCACGTGTCAGCCGCAGTCCTCTGTCGGCTCGTCGGAATGGCCCCGTCTCCGGACGGGGCCATTCGCGTTGCTGCCGGTGCTCCCGCGGAGCCGGGGCTGCGGCAGAGCTGCGGTGGGGCAGGATCGGGGTATGTCGAACCCCTCGGTCGTGTCCGCTGCTCCTGATGCCCTCGCCGACCTGGCGGAGGCGATCGCCCGCGAAGCCGCCACGCTCGCCGCGCAGCGCCGCGCCGAAGGGGTCGAGGTCGCGGACCGCAAGTCGAGCATCGCGGACGTCGTGACCGCTGCCGACCGCGAGGTCGAGGCGCTGATCCGCCGACGCATCGTCGAAGCACGCCCCGACGACGCCTTCTTCGGCGAGGAGTCCGGCGCCGCCTCCGGCACCTCCGGCCTCACCTGGGTGGTCGACCCCATCGACGGCACCGTCAACTACCTCTACGGCAGCCCCGTCTACGCGGTGAGCATCGGCGTCGTCCGCGGCGTGCCCGACCCGGCGATGTGGGAGCCCGTCGCCGGTGTCGTCATCGCCCCGGCCACCGGGCAGGTGTACCGCGCGGTCGCCGGGGGAGCGGCGAGCCTGGACGGGCGGCCGATCGCGGTCGCCACGCCGGAGTCCCTGGCCGAGACGCTCGTCGCCACGGGCTTCGGCTACACGGCCGAGCGTCGGTGGGAGCAGGCGGCCGTCCTCGCCGGACTCATCACCGAGGTGCGGGACGTGCGCCGCGCCGGAGCAGCCGCGCTGGACTGCTGCGCCGTGGCGTCCGGCACGGTCGACGCCTACTACGAGCGGGGCATCAACCCGTGGGACATGGCAGCCGGTTCGATCGTGGCGGCCGCTGCCGGGGCGGACGTCCGAACGTGGGAGGTCGGCGACACGCGGTCCTTCCTCTTCGCCGCGCCGAGCATCGTCGAGGACCTCGCCACCCTCGTCCGCACGCTCGAGGACGACGTCCTGGGGTCCTGAGTCCGGCCACGCGCTGACGCTCCCGCGGACGTCCCCGTGCTCGACACCCGCTCTGGGGGGCGTGCACAGGCGTGCAGGCGACTGGCGAGGACCGGGGTCCTTTGCTAGCGTTCATGAGTCCCGTTACCTGCTCGTTACCGACGAGCGCCCGTGCCTCGAACTCAGGATCATCACCGAACGCATGCTCGACTCCTCGCAGACGCCCACGACCATCGACCGCACCGCCCCCGGGGCGGTGCCGTCCGTGCACCTGACGAGACGAGCTCGGATCGAAGCCGAACGTGCCGCCGCGAAGACGTCCCGCCGTCGGTCCGCCGTGGACCGCTCGGCTGCCGGGACCTCCCGTGACGCGGCTCGTCCGGCGCCCGTCGGCTCCGGCCCCGCGACGCCGCCGGCCCCCTCGTCGCCGGTCCTCCCCGCCTCGAGCGCCGCACCGCTGACGCCGCCGGCACCGTCGTCGCCGGTCGTCGCGCCGCTCGCCGAGACCACTCCGGCGCCGGCTGCCACTCGTCCCGCCGCTGCACGACGGGCCCCTTCGACGAAGCGGGCCACACGCACCGCGACCCCGAAGGCCGCCCGCGCCGCCGCCCCGACCGTTCCGATGATCGCCGACGGCCCTCGGGTGGACCGTGCCACGCGGCACATCGCGCGCACCGTTCCCGCTCCCGGTCGTGCGACCCGGGCCTCCGGGGCGTCCTTCCGTCGGACGGCGTCCCGCGTCACGGTCGTCGGCGCGCTGCTCTTCACCGCTGGTCTCGTGGTCTCGACCTCGCTGCCGGCACAGGCCCTCTACGTCCCACAGCCGGGCGCCGCGACCGTCCGTGCCTCGGTGCAGGACGCGCAGTCGCTGTCCGTCGGTGACGCCGTCGAGGGTCCCGTGGACCGCGACGCGTACACCGTGTCCGAAGCACAGCGGAGCGTCACCCCGGCCGCCGGTACGGCGACCGATTCCTCGACGTTCACGAATGACGCGAACGGCACGATCCAGTGGCCGTTCCCGGTCGGCGTGCCGATCTCCTCGGGCTTCGGTGGACGGCAGGTCGCCGGGTGCTCGTTCTGCTCGACGTTCCACCAGGGCGTCGACTTCGCCCCCGGCGCCGGCACCGCGATCGGAGCCGTGGCCGACGGGACCGTCATCAAGGTGCAGGCGAACGACGGCGGCTTCGGCAACGACGTCTGGATCGAGCACGACGTCGACGGCAAGCAGTTCGTCAGCGTCTACGGGCACATGCTCGACAACTCGTTCCAGGTCGTGCAGGGCGAGCAGGTGAAGGTCGGCCAGACCCTCGGCCTGGTCGGCAGCACTGGCAACTCGACCGGCCCGCACCTGCACCTCGAGATCCGCATCGACGGCGTCCCGGTGGACCCGCTGGCGTGGCTCCAGGCCAACGCGAACTAGCCCGCACGGACGGCACGCCCGGGCGTCACGGTCGGTTCCGGACCACCGTCGCGGGTCTGCTATCCTCGTGTGGTGCCGCTCGCGGTACTCGCCCCGATAGCTCAGTGGTAGAGCACTTCCATGGTAAGGAAGGGGTCGTCAGTTCAATCCTGACTCGGGGCTCTGACTCGCAGTGTCGTCACTTCGCGGTGATCACTGCGGATCCATGGCGGGGTAGCTCAGTTGGTTAGAGCACACGGCTCATAATCGTGGTGTCGCGGGTTCAAGTCCCGCCCTCGCTACCGTGCTGGTCGAACAGTTTCGCCAGCGGGAACGACGTGAAGACGGCAAGGCCCGGCGCATCAGCGCCGGGCCTTCGTCGTTCCCGGCCGGTCCTGCGGGGTCGGTCGCTCCCCGAACACCCGTCCCGCGCCTCCCGTCCGGCCGCTGTCTGCTGAGCCGACGCCGAACCCGGGCCGGCGCCGGGGGCGACCGGGACCGGCGCCGGGGAACGACCGTAACCGGGACGCGAAACCGACAGGTACGCGCCGTCCGGCCCCGCACATCTGTCGCTCTTGCGCCCGCGTCCGCGTGCGCGTCTGGGCGGCGCCGCCACCGGCCATCGGCGGGGAGCCCGGCCACGGTCGGGTGGGATCGGGGCGCCAAACCGACAGATCTGCCCCGGACGACCGCGCACATCTGTCGCTTTCGCGTCTGCGCACAGCGCCGAGCGGCTCCGTACGGCTCGGCGCGGCTCGAGGCGCGGCTCGCCTCAGCGCAGCGAGGTGCCCGGCACGTCGACGCGGTCCGTCCGGTGCAGCAGGACCCCTCCGCCGTGCAGGGTCGTCTCGACGAGGGCCGTGACGTGGTGCCAGGCCTCCCGACGCCGCTTCGCGCCGATCATGCCGCCCGCGACGGCGGCTCCGTGGCCCGCGTGGCGCAGCGTGAGCACCGCGTGGCCCGGCGTCGCGGACAGGGCGACCTCGTACCGCCGGTACTGCCGTGCGGGACGGACGAACGCGCCGAACAACGCCGTCGCGATCCGGTCGCCGGCGACGACGACGAGGCGTCCGCTCTCGGTGACGACGTGGTGCCCGTGCGCGCGCAGGGCGGCGTCGACCAGTTCCACCGCGGTGCACCGGTGGTGTTCGAGCACCGTGTACTCGGTCGTCGTCTCCATCGCCACTCCCCGCGGGCCCGCTCGGTCGTCCCCCGACCAACGCCTCGTCAGCCTAACCGATGCAAACTCATGTATGTCCGGGCGTCCGAGGGCCTCGGTAGACTGCTGCGGTGTCAGTGAACCCCGAGCTCGTCGGCAGGACGTTCCCGCCGGCCCCGCCGTACCTGGTCGGTCGCGAGAAGGTGCGCGAGTTCTCCCGCGCCGTGTTCGCGACGAACCCGATCCACTCCGACCCCGCGGCCGCCCGAGCCGCCGGGCACGCCGACGTCGTCGCACCGGCGACCTTCGCGGTCGTCGTGCAGGAAGCCACGCTCGCGCAGCTCCTCGCCGAGCCGGACGCCGGCATCGACTTCTCCCGCGTCGTGCACGGCGAGCAGCGGTTCGCCTACGCGCGCCCGATCGTCGCCGGTGACGAGCTGATCGCCACCCTGGCCGTGACGAGCGTCAAGACCCTCGGCGGCAACGCGATGGTCACCGCCGAGTCGACGGTCGTCGACGCCGACGGTGAGCACGTCGTCACCGCCACGTCCACCCTCGTCGTCCGAGGAGATGACGCATGACCGACACCGCCTCCGACCTGCAGGTCGGCACCGTCGTCGCGGAGCGACAGGTGCACCTCACGCGCGACTCGCTCGTCCGGTACGCCGGCGCCTCCGGCGACTTCAACCCGATCCACTACCGAGACGACGTCGCCGCGTCGGTCGGCCTGCCCGGTGTCCTGGCGCACGGCATGCTCACGATGGGTCTGGCTGTCCAGCCGGTCGCCGAGTGGCTCGGCGACCGCGGCTGGGTCGCATCGTACGGCGTCCGCTTCACCCGTCCCGTCGTCGTCGACCCGATCGACGGGGCCGACGTCGGTGTCGTCGCCAAGGTCGGCACACTCGACGAGCAGGGCCGACCGCTGCGCATCGACCTCACCGTGACCGCCGCCGGGCAGACCGTGCTCGGCAAGGCACAGGTCACGGTGGCGTTCCACTGACCGTGACGGACACGACGCTCGCCGAGCTCACCACCCTCCGCGTCGGCGGCCCGGCCGGCCGCCTCCTGGTCGCGGACACGACCGACGACCTCGTCGCCCACGTCGTCGAGGCGTGGTCGGACGAGGACGACTGGCTGGTCCTCGGCGGCGGCAGCAACCTGCTGGTCGCCGACCAGGGCTTCCCCGGCACCGTCGTCGTGGTCCGCACCCGCGGGGTCAGCGCCGAGTCCGACGACGACGGGGTCACCGTCCGCGTCGCGGCGGGAGAGCCGTGGGACGCGTTCATCGCGACGACCGTCGAGCGCGGGTGGACCGGCCTGGAGGCCCTCAGCGGCATCCCGGGCACGGTCGGCGCCGCCCCCGTGCAGAACATCGGCGCCTACGGGGTCGAGCTGTCCGACGTGCTCACCGCGGTCGACTTCCTGGACGCCGAGACCGGGGAGCGTTCCTGGGTCCCTGCGTCCGAGCTGGCGCTCGGCTACCGCACGAGCACGTTGAAGCACGGGCGCCGCGGCGTCGTCCTGACGGTCGAGTTCCGGCTCGGCACGGCGACCGACGACGGCGTGCCCGTGCGGTACGCCCAGCTCGCCGGGTCCCTGGGCGTCGAGCTCGGCACCCGCGTCGCCCCCGCCGAGGTCCGCGCCGAGGTGTTGCGGCTCCGCGGGTCGAAGGGCATGGTGCTCGACGACGCCGACCCGGACACCTGGAGCGCCGGGTCCTTCTTCACCAACCCGATCGTGTCGGCCGGGTTCGCCGAGACGATGCCCGCCGACGCACCGCGCTGGCCGGCCGGCGACGACGTGAAGCTCAGCGCAGCGTGGCTCATCGAGCACGCCGGGATCCACCGTGGGTACGGCGTGCCGGGGTCACGAGCGGCGATCTCCTCGAAGCACACCCTGGCGCTGACGAACCGTGGGGGAGCGACGGCCGCCCAGGTCGCCGAGCTCGCGCGGTACGTGCAGCTGACCGTGGCGAACCGCTTCGGGGTGACGCTCGTCCCGGAGCCGGTCGTGGTCGGCGACCTGTCCGGCTGACGTCCGGCGCGCCGAGGTCGCACCGCGTCCGGTGATCGCGCCCCGTCGTACCCGACGACCGCGCACCACGCTCGGTGGTCTCGTTCCGTGGACGACACCGCGCCCCGCTCCGTGCATCGCGCCCCGTCTCGACGGGGAGCGATGCGCGGAGCGGGGCGCGGTGTGCGGGGTGTGATCGCGCCGAGGTCAGCCGAAGAAGCGACCCAGCCGCGCGACGCCCTCGGCGATGTCGTCGTCGCCCAGTGCGTAGGACAGCCGCAGGTAGCCGGAGGGTCCGAACGCCTCACCGGGGACGACCGCGACCTCGGCGTGCTCGAGGATCAGGTCGGCGAGTTCGAGGGTCGTGGTCGGCGTGCTGCCGGCCCACTCGCGACCGAGGAGCGCGGTGACGTCGGGGTAGACGTAGAAGGCGCCCTGCGGTTCCGGCGTCACGAAGCCCGGGATCGCGTTGAGACCCGCGACGATCGCCTTCCGCCGTCGGTCGAAGGCGTCGCGCATCGCGATGACGGGCTCCTGCGGGCCGTTCAACGCCGCGATCGCGGCCCGCTGCGAGACGTTCGAGACGTTCGACGACAGGTGGGACTGGAGGTTCGACGCGGCCTTGATCGCGTCAGCCGGGCCGATCATCCACCCGACCCGCCAGCCGGTCATGGCGTACGTCTTGGCGACGCCGTTGACCAGGATGGTCGTGTCCGCGAGGGCCGGGACCTCCTCGAGCACCCCGGAGAACGTGATGCCGTCGTAGACGAGGTCCTGGTAGATCTCGTCGCTGATCACCCAGATGCCGTGCTCCAGCGCCCACTCGCCGATGGCGCGGGTCTGCTCGGCCGAGTAGACGGCGCCGGTCGGGTTCGAGGGGGAGCAGAAGAGCAGCGCCTTGGTGCGCGGGGTCCGCGCCGCCTCGAGCTGCTCGACGGTCACCAGGTAGCCCTGCTCGCTGCCGGCGAAGACGTCGACCGGGACACCGCCGGCGAGCCGCACGGCCTCGGGGTAGGTGGTCCAGTACGGCGCCGGCAGCAGGACCTCGTCGCCGGCGTCGACCACGGTCTGGAACGCCTGGTAGACGGCCTGCTTGCCGCCGTTCGTCACGATGACCTGCGACGGTTCGACGGCGATGCCGGACTCCCGCGCGGTCTTGTCGGCGACGGCGCGCTTGAGGTCCGGGAGGCCCGTGGCCGGCGTGTACCGGTGGTTCGCCGGGTCCTGCGCCGCCACGACGGCCGCGTCGACGACGTGTGCCGGGGTGGCGAAGTCGGGCTCGCCGGCGGCGAAGGAGATCACCGGACGACCGGAGGCCTTCAGTGCCTTGGCCTTGGCATCGACCTTGAGGGTGGCGGACTCGGCGATGGCGGCGATCCGGGAGGCGATGCGGGGCCGTGTACTGGTGTCGGGGCTGTCGGTGGGCTGAGGGCTGGCGGCGTCGGTGCTCACGGGGTCAGCCTACCGACGCGCCGCGCCGGAGCATCCGTCAAGTGGACACCGCCGTCGGGACTCCCGTACACTGTTCTGCGGCGGTTGAAGTCTGTCGGAATCAGACTTCTTCTCCCTGGAACGACCGGATCCCGTACGGGTGGACGTTCCGAAGGGCGGTGGCTCAATTGGTAGAGCAGCGGTCTCCAAAACCGCAGGTTGCAGGTTCAAGTCCTGTCCGCCCTGCACATCGGGAAGGGTTGAAGTGGCGAGCAAAGACGTGGAGACGACTGACGACGTCGTCGCCCAGGCAAAGGTCGACCGCGCACAGCGCCGCGGCCCGTTCGCCGCGATCGCACTGTTCATCCGCCAGGTCTTCGGCGAACTGCGCAAGGTCGTCACACCGACCCGCAAGGAACTCTTCAGCTACACGGGCGTCGTGCTCGTGTTCGTCGTCGTGATGATGATCCTCGTGTCGGTCCTCGACTTCGTGTTCGGTCTCGGCGTCGGCTACGTGTTCGGCAACGGCCCCACGGCCTGACCCAGCCGGCATGAACCCCGGCGCGCTGCACTCCTGGCGCGCCCGGCCTGACCGCAGGTCCGACCGCTCCGGTCCTCCTCGGGGTACGGTCTCCCGGAGACGGCGACCCGTTCCCCGCCCGGGACGCGAGCGCCAACCCGATCCGCACCATCGAACGGAAAGAACCGACTGTGTCTGACTACTCCCGCGACGACATCGACCTCGCGACCGCTGCCGAGCAGTCTTCCGAGGTCGAGGAGAACCAGGAAGGCGACGTCGAGACGAGCGAACTCCGTTCGACCGACTCCGCCGAGGAGCGCGCGATCTCCGTCGAGGACGAGGACGACGAGTCCCTCGGTCTGAGTGACGAGCCGGACGACGGCACGGTAGCCGCCGAGCTCGACGAGACGCTCGCCGCCCTCGCCGAGTCGCGTGACCCCGAGGCCGACGCGGTCGTCGACGACGCGCTCGAGATCGACACCGCCGACGAGGCCGAAGCCGCCGTCGAGGCCGTCGAGGACGAAGAAGAGTCCGAGCTCGAGGACGAGACCGCCGCCGAGGCGAACGAGACCATCGCTGCCGAGGAGTCCGCGGACGCCCTCGGAGCGATCGCCCCGGAGTCCGAGGTCGACCTCGCCCCCGACACCGAGGTCACGATCACGGCCGAGGACGACGAAGAAGAGTCCGAGGTCGACCCGTACGAGGCGTTCAAGGCCGAACTGCGGATGAAGCCGGGCAAGTGGTACGTCATCCACTCCTACGCGGGCTTCGAGCGCCGCGTGAAGGCGAACATCGAGAACCGCATGGTCTCGATGTCCATGGAGGACTACATCTACCAGGCCGAGGTCCCGATGGAGGACGTCGTCGAGATCAAGAACGGGCAGCGCAAGCTGGTCACCCGCGTCCGGATCCCCGGCTACGTGCTGGTCCGCATGGACCTCGACGAGGACTCGTGGTCGGTCGTCCGTCACACCCCCGGTGTGACCGGCTTCGTGGGCAACGCGCACAACCCGACCCCGCTCCGCTTCGACGAGGCCTTCGGCATGCTGAAGTCCCTCGTCCAGGTCGCGGAGACCGCCCCGACCAAGGGTGGCGCGAAGGGTGGCGGCGCCGCACAGGCGCAGCCCCAGGCCGAGGTCGACTTCGAGGTCGGCGAGACGATCACCATCAAGGAGGGCTCGTTCGCGGGTCTGCCGGGGTCGATCTCCGAGATCAAGCCGGAGAGCGGCAAGCTCACCGTGCTCGTCTCGCTCTTCGAGCGCGAGACGCCGGTCGAGCTCAGCTTCGACCAGGTGACCAAGCTCTAGAGCTGGACGCCATCCACTAGACTGTTCGAGTTTGGGTCCGCGCGCCTCGTGCGCTGCGGGTCCGTCACCGCGATCCGGAACCGCCGGAGACGCGGGAGAGTGCACGGATCCCCGTGCGTTCGATCCCAGGAGGAAAGCGAAACATGGCACCGAAGAAGAAGGTCACGGGCCTGATCAAGCTGCAGATCAACGCGGGCGCCGCCAACCCGGCACCGCCGATCGGTCCGGCGCTCGGTCAGCACGGCGTGAACATCATGGAGTTCTGCAAGGCGTACAACGCCCAGACCGAGTCGCAGCGCGGCAACGTCATCCCGGTGGAGATCACCGTCTACGAGGACCGTTCGTTCACGTTCATCCTCAAGACCCCGCCGGCCGCCGAGCTCATCAAGAAGGCTGCGGGTGTGAACAAGGGTTCCGCGACGCCGCACACGGTGAAGGCCGGACGCATCACGGCGGACCAGATCCGTCAGATCGCCGAGACCAAGCAGGCCGACCTGAACGCCAACGACATCGAGCAGGCGACGAAGATCATCGCCGGTACCGCTCGTTCGATGGGCATCACGGTCGAGGCCTGAGCCTCACCCTCCACACCCCAGTACTCACCGTGGGAGAGCCGCGCCGGCTCGCCAACCACGTATCTCGCAAGGAGACCACCATGGCGAAGAAGTCCAAGGCGTACCGCGCCGCGGCCGCGAAGATCGAGGCCGACAAGTTCTACACCCCGACCGAGGCAGTCGCCCTGGCGAAGGAGACCGGCTCTGCGAAGACCGACTCCACCGTCGAGGTCGCACTGAAGCTCGGCGTGGACCCCCGCAAGGCGGACCAGATGGTGCGTGGCACCGTCATCCTCCCGCACGGCACCGGCAAGACCGCCCGCGTCATCGTCTTCGCGACGGGTGCAGCCGCTGAGGCTGCCATCGCCGCCGGCGCCGACGAGGTCGGTGGCGACGAGCTCATCGCGAAGGTCGCCGAGGGCTACACCTCGTTCGACTCCGCGGTCTCCACCCCGGAGCTCATGGGCAAGGTCGGTCGTCTCGGCAAGGTGCTCGGCCCGCGTGGTCTCATGCCGAACCCGAAGACCGGTACCGTGACGCCGAACGTGGCCCAGGCCGTGAACGACATCAAGGGCGGCAAGATCGAGTTCCGCGTCGACAAGCACTCCAACGTGCACTTCGTCGTCGGCAAGGCCTCGTTCACGCCGGAGCAGCTCGACGAGAACATCAGCACCGCGCTCGACGAGATCGTCCGTCTCAAGCCGAGCGCCGCGAAGGGCCGTTACATCATGAAGGGCGCCGTCTCGACGACCTTCGGCCCGGGCATCCCGCTGGACGTCAACGTCTTCTGATCCTGATCAGCGGCGGATCGTCCTGATCCGCAGCAGAACAGCAGAACAGCACCACACGAACGGCCCGCACTCCGGTGCGGGCCGTTCCTCGTTCCCGGACGAGTCGGCGGACCAGTACCGTGGGCCCGTGCGGATCCTCGTGAACACCCTGCGGCTCGCTGCGGCGATCGCCATCGTCGCCGCCGTCGTGGACGACCTGCAGCGGGCGCTCCAGAACGGGTTCGTGTTCTGGAACTTCTTCGGGTACTTCACGAACCAGTCGAACATCCTGGTCGCCGTCGTCCTGGTCCTCACCGTCGTCGCAGCGTTGCGCCGCCGCGAGTCAGGCCGCCGCCTGGACCTCTTCCGGGGTGCGGCCACGGTGTACATCGCGACGACGGGCCTGGTCTACAACACCCTGCTGGTGCAGGTCGGACAGGCCGTGGGGGAGTCCTGGTCGAACGACGTCCTGCACCGGTGGATCCCGCTGTACGTCGTGCTGGACTGGCTGCTGTTCTCCGACCGCAGCCGCCTGGCCTTCCGCGACGTCTGGTGGTTCCTGGTCTACCCGGCGGTCTGGCTGGTCGTGGTCGTCGTCCGCGGTGCGACCGACGGCTGGGTGCCGTACCCGTTCCTCGACCCGGAGTCCGGCTACGGCGTGGTCGCGCTGTACTGCCTGGGTGTCGCGGTGTTCATCGGCCTGATGGGACTGATCGTCGTCGCGCTGTCCCGACTGCGGCTGATCCCGGTCAGCGAGCGTCCCGCAGTCGGTCGAGCACCAGGTCCGCGAGGGCGATGAGACCCCGGATCGCGTCGTCGTCGCGGTCGATCCACCGGCACTCGGGCTCGTCGGCGACGGGCACGAAGTCGTCGTGCTTCTCCCACACGAACAGCGTCCGGTCCGCGCCGAGCACGTACTGCTGCCACCAGACCTGCCGCATGTAGTGCCGGGGGACCCGGGTGAACCCGTTCGCGGTCGTCTTGATCTCGGCGAGGAGCAGGCGTCCGTCGCGGTCCAGACCGACGCCGTCCGGCGTCGCCAGGTGTGCTCGGTTCGTCGCCGCGTGGAACAGGTGTGCGGAGGGCTGGATGCCGTGCGTCGCGGCCACCCACGAGGCGATCACGGGTTCGCGTTCCTTGCCGTGCTCGGTGTAGACGTTGCCGGCGAACCGGGAGCCGTACCGCTTGTCGGCGACGACCGCGTCGACGGCACGGAGCGAGGCGAGGCGGGCGACGTCGGTCGCCGTGATGCCCATCGCGCGGGCGCGGAGCCAGGCGACCCGGTCCGAGGAGTGCGCGACGATCCGCTCGGTGTGTCCGCGGAGGGCCGTGAAGGTGTCGTGCGCGCGGGCGGCTCGAACAGCGCCGGTGGACCGCCCGCCGGTCGACGTGCCGGGGCCGGACGACGTGCCGGACGCTGCCGACGTGCCGGACGCTGCCGACGTGCCGGAGCCGGGCTGGGCCTCCCACCCGTCATCCAGGTCGCCCCAGAGAGTGGGCTGCACGATCGTCACCCCACGATTGTCCACCCGACCACCGGCAGGGACGAAACCGGCACGCGGCCGGACGGTGCCGGTCAGGAGACCAGCTGCCGCCCCTCGGTGAGGTGCCGACCTTCGGTCAGTTGCTGTCGCCCCTCGGCCAGGGTGACCAACTCGTCGACGCCCGCGGGGGAGAGCGCGTACGCGATGGCGAGGGCGGCGGCGCCCTGCAGCGCGGCGATCGACCCGGCGCGGGACTGTGCGATCACGAGGTGTTCGGTGGCGAGCGGCATCGAGCGGGAGTAGACGACCTCCCGGACGCCGGCGAGCAGGTGCTCCCCGGCCTGGGTGATCGAGCCGCCGAGGGCGATGACGGACGGGTTGATCAGCGAGACGCAGGTGGCGAGGACCTCGCCGATGTCACGGCCGGCCTGGCGGACCGCCCCGATCGCGTCGAGGTCGGACCGCGCGACGAGGTCGACGACGTCCGCGCTGGTGTGGACGTCGTGCCCCTTCGCGCGGAGTGACCGGGCGATCGCCGGGCCGGAGGCGACGGCCTCCAGGCAACCGGTGTTGCCGCAGTGGCACGGGACGTCACCCGCACGGGAGACACGGACGTGCCCGATGTCACCTGCGGTGCCCTGTGCGCCACGCTGGAGCCGACCCTCCGACACGATGCCGGAGCCGATGCCGGTGGCGACCTTGACGAAGAGCAGGTGGTCGAGGTCCGGCCAGCCGTGCGCGCGTTCCCCGAGCGCGGCGATGTTCACGTCGTTGTCGACGAGCACGTGGGCACGGACGTGCTGACGGAGCCATCCGGGGACGTCGAACCCGTCCCAGCCGGGCATGATCGGCGGGTTCGCGGGACGTCCGGTGGAGAACTCGACGGGGCCGGGCAGGCCGATGCCGAACGCGATGACGTCGTCGCGGACGCGGCCGACCGAGTCGAGGAGCTCGTCCACGACGCCGACCAGCCACTCGAGGGTGGGGACGGGACCGGCGGCGATGTCGATCCGAGCGTCACGGCTGGCGAGCTGCGTGCCGACGAGGTCGGTCACGGCGACGCGACCGTGCGAGGCGCCGAGGTCCGCGGCCACGACGAGCCGGGCGGCGGGGCGCAGGGCGATCTGTGCGGGGGGACGTCCGCCGGTGGAGGCGGCGGTGTCGACGGCGCCGACGAGTCCGACGTCGACGAGGGCGTCGATGCGCACGCCGATGGTCGAGCGCGCCATCCCGGTGAGGGCAGCGAGTTCACCGCGGGTCCGCGGGACGCCGTCTCGCAGGATCTGGAAGAGCTCACTGGCCCCGACCGGCGGCGTCGTTGCCGTCCGAGTCAAGTCGACCATGCTCGGAGTGAACCACACATCCTCCGAGCCACGCAACGAAGGTCGTCGAACTTCTCCGAACTTTTGCTTGACCGCCGACAAAAGCGCCCATAGTGTGACGAGCGGTCAGCGAAGACCACATCTCGATGAGGAGAACACCTGGTGCCCCAACCGCTCTCGGTCCAGCTCTACACGGTGCGCGACGCACTGACGACGGACCTCCCCGGAACCCTGGCGACGATCGCCGACATCGGTTTCACGAACGTCGAACTCTTCGGCTTCGTCGACCGTGCCGACGAGTACGCGGCCGCTCTGCAGCAGGCCGGTCTGACCGCGCCCAGCGGGCACGCACGTCTGGTGGACGCAGACGAGCAGGAACTCGAGCGCATCCTCGGCGCGAGTGTCACCGTCGGGCTCGGCACCCTGATCGACCCGCACGTCGACGAAGCCCGCTGGACCACCCGCGAGGACGTCGAAGCCATCGCTCGACAGTTCAACGACCTCGCCCCGCGCGCCGCCGACCACGGCCTGGCGCTCGGGTACCACAACCACGCGTTCGAGTTCTCGAACCGCATCGACGGCACGAGCGCCTTCGAGGTATTCGCCGGGGCACTCTCCGACGCCGTCGTCCTCGAGCTCGACACCTACTGGGCGAAGGTCGGCGGTGACGACCCCGTGGCCGTCCTCGGCCGGCTCGGCGACCAGGTCCGCTTCCTGCACGTCAAGGACGGCGACGGCTCGCACGACGACAAGCAGCAGGTGGCGGTCGGCAAGGGGATCATGCCGGTGCGCGACATCGTCGCCGCCGCACCCGACGCCCAGCAGGTCATCGAGCTCGACGACCACGACGGCGACGTCGTGCAGGCCGTCCGCGACTCGTACGCCTTCCTCGCCGGAGCACACGCATGAGCGCCGCGGGACGCGTCGGCGTCGGCGTGATCGGTGCCGGCGTCATCTCGGACCAGTACCTGTCCAACCTGACGGTCTTCCCCGACGTCGAGGTCCTCTTCATCGCCGACATCGACTTGCCCCGCGCAGCGTCGCAGGCCGAGAAGTGGGGCGTGGCGGGCTCCGGCACGGTCGACGAGTTGCTGGCGATCGACGACATCGAGATCGTCGTGAACCTCACGATCCCGGCCGCGCACGTCGAGGTCGCCCTGCAGGCCCTGGCAGCCGGCAAGCACGTGTGGGGCGAGAAGCCCTACGCGCTCGACCGACAGAGCGCGGCGCAGCTCCGCGACGCCGCGGTCGCCGCCGGCAAGACGGTGAGCGTCGCCCCCGACACGTTCCTCGGTGCCGGACTGCAGACCGCGCTCCGGACCATCCGGGACGGTCGCATCGGGAAGCCGCTGAACGGGCTCACCCTCTTCCAGAGCCCCGGCCCGGAGTCCTGGCACCCGAGCCCCGAGTTCCTCTTCGCCTACGGCGCCGGCCCGCTGTTCGACATCGGCCCGTACTACATCACGACCCTCGTGCAGGCGTTCGGACCCGTCGCGAAGGTCACCGCCACCGCGTCGAAATCCCGCGCGACCCGCACGATCGGCTCGGGCCCGAAGGCCGGCACCGAGTTCCCGGTCGACGTCCCGACGAACCACTCGGCACTGATCCAGTTCGAGAACGGCGGCAGCGCCCAGAGCGTCTTCTCGTTCGAGTCCGACCGCGGCCGCACCGGCTTCGTCGAGATCGCGGGCGAGACCGGCACGGTCGTGTTCCCCGACCCGAACAACTTCGACGGCGACACCGAGCTGTACGCGCTCGGCGCCGACGAGCCCGAGACGATCCCCGCCGTCGGGTCCACCTACTCGCGGGGGACGGGCGTGGTCGACCTGGCCCGCTCCCTCCGCGCGGGTGAGGAGAACCGGGTCCCCGGTGCCCTCGCCTTCCACGTCCTCGACGTGATGGTCTCCATCGCCGAGGCCGCCGAACGTGGTGAGACCGTGCTCGTCGAGAGCACGGTCGCACCCTCCCCGACCCTCCCCGAGGGTTGGGACCCCGCGGAGCAGACCCTGGCCTGACCAGGTCCAGCCGACCGGACCCTGGTCCGACCCGGCCCTGCCCCGTCCCACACAGCAGCACCCAGCACCACCACCGAGCACCACCCTCCTGCACCATCTCAACGACGAGAAAGTAGAGAGTCATGCGCACTGCCATCCGCGCACTGGCCATCACCGCGGCCGCGGCACTCACCGTGTCCGGCCTCGCAGCCTGCTCCTCCGGGTCGTCCGGTTCCGCCGGCGACTCGAAGACGCTCACCTACTGGGCGTCGAACCAGGGCACCTCCCTGCAGAACGACAAGGAGGTGCTGACCCCCGTCCTGAAGAAGTTCACCAAGGAGACCGGGATCAAGGTCGACCTCCAGGTCATCGGCTGGAACGACCTCCAGACGAAGATCCAGACCGCCGTCACCTCGGGCCAGGGCCCGGACGTGGTGAACATCGGCAACACCTGGGCGACCTCGCTCCAGGCCACCGGCGCCTTCCAGGAGTTCGGTGACTCGGAGATGAAGTCGATCGGCGGTGCCGACAAGTTCGGCAAGGTCGCGCTCTCCACGGGTGGTGCCCCCGGCAAGACCGTCACGAGCGTCCCGCTCTACGGCCTCGCCTACGGCCTGTTCTACAACAAGCAGATGCTCGCCGACGCCGGCGTCGAAGCCCCCACCACCTGGGAGGAGCTGACCGCCGCGGCGAAGAAGCTCACCACCGGTGGCAAGTACGGCTTCAGCCTCGCCGGTGGCTCCTACACCGAGAACGCGCACTTCGCGTTCATCAACTCGGCGCAGAACGGCGGCGAGTGGTTCGACAAGGACGGCAAGCCGACCTTCGCGTCGGCCGAGAACGTCGACGGCATCAAGCGCTACATCGACCTGATGCAGGAGACCAAGGCGGCGAACCCGTCGAACGCGCAGTACGACAACGCGAACCAGTCGGTCGCGGACTTCGCGAACAAGAAGGCCGCGATGATCCTCAACCAGAACAACGCGAACACCACGATCGAATCGCTCGGCATGAAGTCCGACGAGTTCGGTGTGGTGCCGCTGCCGGCACCGAGCGGCGGCGAGCAGATCGCCAGCTTCCCGGCCGGCATCAACCTCTCGATCTTCAAGAACACGAAGAACAAGGAGGGCGCGCTGAAGTTTGTCAAGTACATGACGAGCCCCGACACGCAGACCACGCTCGACAAGCCGTACGCGGCGCTGCCGGTGCTCGCTGCCGCGGCCGACTCCGTCACGGACGAGCAGACGAAGACGTTCCTCGACATCTACAACAACAAGGCGAAGCCGCTCCCGCTGGTGCCCGCCGAGGACCAGTTCGAGTCCACGGTCGGCAAGGCGATGAACGACATGTTCGCCAAGATCGCAACGGGTTCGAAGGTGTCCGACAAGGACATCAAGGAAGCGCTGCAGACGGCCCAGGACCAGGTCTCCCAGGCCGCAGGTTGATCTGACGGGAGGCCCGGATCGCGTCCGCAAGGTCGCCTTCCGGGCCTCCCGCCCCACCTCTCGAACCACCTCCACCCCAGCCGGAAGGCCTGCCCATGTCCACGACGGTCCTGCCAGACTCCGAGGCCATCGACCTGACGCACACGAAGGCGCCGACCCTGTCGGGTCCGCCCCGTGGGAAGCGCCGCGTCCCGTGGCTCCCGTACGCGCTCGTCGGTCCCGCGATCCTCTTCGAACTGCTCATCCACATCGTGCCGATGCTCGTCGGCATCTGGATCAGCTTCGTCCAGCTCACCAAGTACTTCATCGCGAACTGGGGCGCCGCCCCGTTCGCCGGGCTGCGCAACTACTCCGTCGCGGTTGACTTCGACCAGGCCATCGGTCGTGGGTTGCTCAACTCGTTCCTCATCACCTGCGCGTTCACGATCCTCGTGGTCGGGCTCTCCTGGGGCTTCGGCATGGCCGCCGCCGTCGCGCTGCAGAAGCCGTTCCTCGGCCGAGGCCTGTTCCGCACGCTCTTCCTGATCCCCTACGCGCTGCCGATGTACGCCGGTGTCATCACCTGGAAGTTCATGTTCCAGCGTGACTCCGGAGCCCTGAACCACATCCTCGTGGACCAGTTGCACCTGTTCGGTGCCAACCCGCCGTTCTGGCTGATCGGCAACAACGCCTTCGTGGCCGTCGTGGTCGTCGCCATCTGGAAGACCTGGCCGTTCGCGTTCCTCATGCTCATGGCGGGTCTGCAGTCCGTGCCGGCCGACGTGTACGAGGCGGCGTCGGTCGACGGCGCCAAGCCCTTCCGCCAGTGGCGCTCCATCACCCTGCCGATGGTCCGCCCGGTGAACGTCACCCTGGTGCTCGTGATGTTCCTCTGGACGTTCAACGACTTCAACACACCGTTCGTGTTGTTCGGTTCGACCGCACAGCCCCCGGCCGCCGACCTGTTGAGCTTCCACATCTACAACGCGTCGTTCATCACCTGGAACTTCGGCTCCGGGGCCGCGATGAGCGTGCTGCTCCTCCTCTTCCTGCTCGTCGTCACCGGCATCTACCTGGCCGTCACCAACCGGAGGTCCGTCCGTGCGTGAAACAGTGGGCGCAAAGTCCTTCAAGGTCATCGTCCTCGTCCTGCTCACCGTCTTCACAGTGGTACCGCTCTACGTGATGGTCACCACGGCGATCAAGCCGCTCGGTGACGTGCAGAACGACTTCACGTGGATCCCGTCGAACATCACCTTCCAGCCGTTCATCGACATGTGGTCGACGGTCCCGCTGGCGCGGTACTTCGTCAACTCGCTCGTGGTCTGCACGGTCGCGACGGTGTTCTCGCTGATCATCGCCACGTTCGCCGCCTACGCGGTGTCGCGGTGGAACTTCAAGGGCAAGAGCGCCTTCACCACGACGGTGCTCTCGACCCAGATGTTCCCCGGCGTGCTGTTCCTGCTGCCGCTCTTCCTGATCTTCACGAACCTCGGCAACTCGCTCGGCATCCAGCTCGTCGGCAGCTGGCTCGGTCTGATCATCACGTACCTGACGTTCACGCTGCCGTTCTCGATCTGGATGCTCGCGGGCTACTTCGAGACGATCCCGCGGGAGCTCGACGAGGCCGCGATGGTCGACGGGTCCGGCCCGATGGGCGCGCTGTTCCGCATCATCCTGCCGTCGGCCCGCCCGGGTCTCGTGGCGGTCGGCATCTACTCGTTCATGACGGCCTGGGGTGAGGTGCTCTTCGCCTCCGTCATGACGAACGGTCTCGGCTCCACGCTCGCGGTCGGTCTGCAGCAGTACTCGACGCAGACGAACGTGTACTGGAACCAGATCATGGCCGCGTCGCTGGTCGTGTCGATCCCGGTCGTCATCGCGTTCCTCGTGGTGCAGCGCCAGTTCGTCGCCGGTCTGACCGCCGGTGCGGTGAAGTAGCCGTACCCCACTGACGGGAGGCGCGGTGCGGGTCCGTCCCACACCGCGCCTCCCGTCCGTCATGCGGCCCCAGCCGCCGCTCGACCGACGACGCACGACAGGATGGACCCATGACCGAGACCCGTGGGCGGCAGCTGCTGCCCGGCCAGACCAGCCGCGTGCACGTGTACGACGTCGAGACGCGGACCGCGCGGCTGGTGTTCGCCTCGGACACGGTGCTCGTCGAGGCGCCGAACGTCCTGGACGCCGACACGCTCGTCCTGAACGGCGACGGGGACCTCTGGCTGCTGCCGCTGCCGGAGGCCGGGATCGTCCTCGACGAGACCGCCCTCGTGCCGGTGCCGATGGACGGCGTGCCCGAGATCAACAACGACCACGTGCTCGACCCGTCGGGGGAGTCCGTCGTCGTGAGCGCCCGCGACGGCGAGCTGTACCGTGTGCCGATGCCCGCCGGGGGAGCGGGCGTCCGGATCACGGACACCGCGCGCGCCCTGCCCGTGGTGCGGAAGTACTACCTGCACGGCATCGCCCCGGACGGATCGGCGCTGGCCGCCATCGTCGGCGACCTGTCCGAGGACGGCGTCTGGACGACCGACGTCGCGCTCGTCGACCCCGTCACCGGGGAGCCGACGTTCCTCACCCGGGACGAGCACCCGACGGACGGATGCTCGTACGCCGGGAACGTGCTGCTGTTCAACACCGAGCGGTTCACCCCCGGCACCGCACAGCTCGCCGCGCTGCGGGACGGGTCGACCGAGCCCGTGCAGATCACCGGCGACGAGCGGGTGAACTGGTTCCCGCACGTCTCCCCGGACGGCACACACCTGCTGTACCTGTCGTACGAGCCGGGCGTGCAGGGGCACCCGGCCGACCAGCGCGTGGAGCTCCGGCTGCTGCCCGGGGTCCTGGCACGCGGTGCGCGGATCGCGGTGGTGCCCGAGACCCTGGTCACCCTCGACGGCGGGCAGGGGACCGTGAACGTCCCGCCGTGGGCGCCGGACTCGTCGTGGTTCGCGTACTGCGACTACCCGGTCGCGACGGCGGGCTGACTCGGGAGCGCCGGCGTTCGTGCGCCGCGCCGCGGCATTCCGCGGTGTGACGCACGAACGCCGGTGTCCCGCCGCTGATCGGTCCTCCCCGGCCGATCAGCCGTGATCACACGTCGCGCACCTGCCCCTGCTTGATGTGCAGCCGGCGCTCCGCCCGCCGCGCAACCCACGAGTCGTGCGTCACGATGACGACCGTCAGCCCGCGGTCCTGCCACTGCCGTTCGATGAGGCCCATGATCTCGTCACGGGTGCCCTCGTCCAGCGCACCGGTCGGCTCGTCCGCCAGCAGGACGGTCGGGTCCTTCACCAGTGCGCGGGCGATCGCGACGCGCTGCTGCTGGCCGCCGGAGAGCTCGGCGGGCAGGTGGTCGAGGCGTTCCTCGAGGCCGACCTCACGCAGCGCGGTCGTGGCACGTCCCCGGACCTCGGCACGGGACCGGTTGGCCAGGCTGCCCGCGAACGCCGTCTCGACGTTCTCCAGCGCGGTCAGGGTCGGGATGAGGTTGAAGCTCTGGAACACGAAGCCGATCTCGGTGGCCCGGACGTCGGTGAGGGCACGGTCGCCGAGGGAGGCGACGTCCCGGTCGCCCAGGTGCACCGAGCCACTGCTCGGCCGGTCGAGCGCACCGAGCATCTGCAGCAGCGTCGACTTGCCGCCGCCGGTCGGCCCCTGGACGGCGACGAGCTGCCCCTGCGGGATCTCGAGGTCCACCCCGGCCAGCGCGGTGACGGTGCGGTTCTTCTGCCGGTACGTCTTCGTCACGCCCGACAGTCGGTACGCGGGCCGGGAGGCGGTGGGCACGCCACCGGTTACGGCTGCGGTCTCGGTGGTGGTCACGATGGCTCCTGGATCGGTCGTCTGGGTGGTGGGTACTGTCGGGTGTTCGCGGTTCGTCGCCCGCATCACGCCACGCTCCGCAGCGCTTCCGCGGGGCGGAGACGGGAGGCCCGCCACCCGCCGAGCGCACCGGCGAGCAGTCCGCCGAGGACCGCGAGCCCGATCGCGAGCAGGATCACCTCGACCGTGACCGGGGCGTGCAGGACGACGTCCGTGGTCGCCGCCGTCTGCCCGCCGCCGCCGAAGCCGCCAGCGGGGGCGCCGCCGGTCGTGCCGCTGCCGGCCGCTGCCGTCGCGGCCGCTCCGGGCACGGCACCGCCCGCGCCGGGCCCGGTCCGGGTGCTGGTGGCGGCGCTCGCCGAGACCGTGGGGGCGATCACGTTCACGACGAGGATGCCGACGAGTCCGGCCGCGGCGCCGATCACGCCGCCGATCAGGCCCTGCACGAGTGACTCGCCCGCGACCTGCCGGGTGATGCGGCCGTTCGACCAGCCGATGGCCTTCAGCGTGCCGAACTCACGGGTCCGTCGGGTGACGCCCGAGATGGTGAACAGGATCGCGATGAGGAACGCCGCCGCCAGGACGACGATCGACAGCCACCGGCCGAGGTTCGACACGAGCGTCGAGGCCGTCGCGAGGGAGCCGGACACGCTCGAGGCGAGGTCGGACTCGGTGGAGACGGTCGCGCTCGACAACGCCTTCTGCAGCGCGGTCTTGATCGTCGCGACGTCCGAGGACGACTCCGCGGACACGTAGATCGAGGTCACCTTCCCGGACAGGTCGGCGAGCGTCTGCGCGGTGTCGAGCGGGATGTACGTGTTCGATCCGGTGGTGGACGCGGACCCGGTCGAGGCGACGATCCCGATCACGTCGAACGTCTTCCCGCCGACCGAGACGGTGTCGCCGACGGCCTTCGACTCGCTCTTCGCGTACGCGGAGTCGAGCACGACGACGTCCTTGCCGGCGTCCGCCGTGGTGAAGGTCCGGCCCTTCGTGGTCTCGGTGCTGGTGAGCGGGCCGACCGTGTCGCCGGACACCGGGATGCCGGTCACGGTGAACGAGTCGACGCTGAACGAGCCGCCGCCGAAGCCGCCGCCGCCCTGGTCGGTGCCGCTCGGCGGCCCGCCCTGTGCTGCGCTGTCGCTGCTGCTGCTGCTGCTGCCGTCGCTCTGCTCGACCTGCCCCGAGAACGTGCTGTTCTCGAGCGTCAGGACCCCGGTCGCGGCCTTGACCCCGTCCGTGCCGGTGACCGTCGCCACGTCCGCCGCGCTCAGGGTGCTCGACCCGCGGGACACCGCGAGGCGGGACTGGGACAGGTCCGTCGACCCGCTGCTGCTGTCCGACGAGCCCTGGTCGCCGAAGTCGAACGACGGACGACCGGTGCTGCTCGACGACGGGGTCTCGGTCTTCGTGACCGTGATGTCGGTGCCGACGCCGTACACGGACTGCAGGACGCTGGACTGGGCGGACTGCACGCCGCTCGCGATCGACGACACGATGACGACGAGCGCGATGGCCAGTGCCATCCCGACGGCGATGATCACCGTCTGCTTCTTGCGGTTCGTCAGTTCGCGCCTGAGGTAGGTCAGGAACATGGTTCTCCTCGGTGGGGGCCGGCTCGGGGAGCACCGGTCGCGCGGATCGCGCGGCGGGGGCCGACGAGGAGAACCTAGGAAGCGCCGCCAAGGGCACCCCTTCGGTCCGCTATGAGGACGCCATGGAGGTCAGGACGCGTCGCCGTAGGTCCGCCGGAGGTGCTCCGCGTACCCGCCGGGCGTCCGGCCGTCGAACCGACCGCTCGTGCTCGCGCCGTGCGCTGGCTGATCACGACCCCTCTCACTGCGAGTTCGATGCACAGGGCGCACTGGGGCCGGCCACAGACCGCTCATAGGAATCTTTCGATACTCGAAGACGTGACCATCTCCCAGCCCTCCGCACCCCCGCGTCTCACGCGTGCCGACGGTTCCCCGTTGCGCATCCTGGTCGTCGACGACGA
This sequence comes from Curtobacterium sp. MCPF17_001, assembly GCF_003234615.1. Classification (NCBI taxonomy): domain Bacteria; kingdom Bacillati; phylum Actinomycetota; class Actinomycetes; order Micrococcales; family Microbacteriaceae; genus Curtobacterium; species Curtobacterium sp. MCPF17_001. The sequence continues at coordinate 123,244 of NZ_QKSL01000007.1, read as the reverse complement.
AGCCAGCCTGACCGACCTGCTCTCGATGGCGCTCCGCTACGAGGGCTGGGACGTCCGCAGTGCGAACGGTGGTCAGGACGCCCTCGCCAAGGCCCGGGAGTTCCACCCCGACGCGATGGTGCTCGACGTGATGATGCCGGACCTCGACGGGCTGCAGGTCCTCAGCCGACTCCGGCAGAACAACGACGACACCCCGGTGCTGTTCCTCACCGCCAAGGACTCCGTCGAGGACCGCGTCACCGGGCTCACCGCCGGCGGCGACGACTACGTCACCAAGCCCTTCTCCCTCGAAGAGGTCGTCGCGCGCCTCCGAGGGCTCATCCGTCGCTCGCAGATCTCCGTCAGCGAGGCCGGGGACTCGCGTATCGTCGTCGGCGACCTGGTGCTCGACGAGGAGTCGTACGAGGTGACCCGCGCCGGCCGCGCCGTCGAGCTGACCGCCACCGAGTTCGAGCTGCTCCGCTTCCTCATGCGGAACCCTCGCCGCGTCCTGTCGAAGGCGCAGATCCTCGACCGGGTGTGGTCGTACGACTTCGGTGGCAAGTCCTCCGTCGTCGAGATCTACATCTCGTACCTGCGCAAGAAGATCGACGTCGGCGAGGAGCCGATGATCCACACCGTGCGTGGCGTCGGCTACGTCATCAAGCCCACCGCCTGACGCCGGGCGCCCTCATGACCCTCCGTCGCCGGCTCGTCCTGAGCATCGTCGCCCTGGTCGTCGCCGTCAGTGCGGTGATCGGGGGCGGCAGCATCGTCGCGCTGTTCTCCATCCAACGCTCGGCGATCGACGAGCAGCTGCAGTACGCGACGAACCGAGCGCAGCGGTCGGTCGAGCAGCAGGGGCCGAACGGGCCGGAGTTCGGCCGTCCGTCCGCGCAGTCGGCCGGCACCCTGACCGTGTACGTCCTCGACGGGAACGCCGTCGTCGGCAGCCTGCTCGACAACTCGGGGCAGGCCGAACGCCTGTCGTCCGCCGTGGTGCGGCCCCTCAGCGGACTGGCCGTGGACGGTGCGCCGCACACCGTCGACCTCGGTTCCGACCTCGGGCGCTACCGGGTCACGGCCGCGAACGTCGGACCCGCGGTGCTCGTCGTCGGGTTGCCGCTCGCCCCGGTCTACGAGAGCGTGTGGAAGCTGCTCGGAGTCGTGCTCGTGGTCACCGTCCTCGCACTCCTCGTCGCCTCGGCAGTCGCCACCGCCGCCGTCCGACGCGCCCTGCGGCCACTCGACCGCGTCGCCGAGACCGCCTCGACCGTCGCTCGGATGCCGCTCGACCGCAGCGACGCCCTGGACGGCGTCCGTGTCCCCGACGCCGACCCCGCGACCGAGGTCGGCCGGGTCGGCACCGCGTTCAACCGGATGCTCGGGCACATCGGCAACGCCATGCAGGCCCGGGAGCGCTCCGAGCAGAAGGTCCGGCAGTTCGTCGCGGATGCCTCCCACGAGCTCCGGACGCCCCTGGCATCGATCCGCGGGTACGCCGAACTCACCCGACGGATGGGTGCCGACCTGCCGCCGGACGTCGTCTACGCGATGAGCCGGGTCGAGTCGGAGTCCGTGCGGATGACCTCGATGGTCGAGGACCTGCTGCTGCTCGCCCGCCTCGACGAGGGTCGCGAGATCCAGTTCGCGGACGTCGACCTGACCGGTCTCGTGCTCGACGCCGTGAACGACGCGCACGCTGCCTCACCGGACCACCCGATCGAGGTCGACCTGCCGTCCGAGCCCGTCGAGGTCGTCGGCGACGCCGCACGCCTGCACCAGGTGATCGTCAACCTCGTCACCAACGCCCGGACCCACACGCCCGACGGCACGCGCATCACGGTGGGCATCGCGGCGGCGCCGGACGGCGGTGTCGACCTCACCGTCCGCGACGACGGGCAGGGGATCGACCCCGGGTTCCTGCCGAAGCTCTTCGAGCGGTTCGCCCGCGCCGACAGTTCGCGCTCGCGGACCGCGGGGTCGACGGGACTCGGACTCGCGATCGTCGACGCCGTCGTGCAGGCGCACGGCGGGCGGGTCAGTGTGGCGAGCGAGCCGGGGGAGACGGTGTTCACGGTGCACCTGCCGGAGCGCGGCGGGGAGACGGCTGGTGCTGGTGCTGGTGCTGGCGCGGGTGTGGCCGATGCGGGTACGGCCGGTGCAGCGGTCGACTCCGCGACGTCGGACGGATCGGACTCCGCGGCGTCGGGGGCGCCGGGCGCGTCGGACGCGTCGGGCGCGTCGGACGCGTGGGCCGAGGTGCCGGGGCGTTCCTGACCGGACCGGCGGGGCGGAGGGGGGTCGGGCCTCCAGGCCGGATCCGAGGTTCCGGAACGCGCCCGGGCTGTGGTACCGTTCTGTTCAGCCAAAGACCGCTGGTCGTCGCTGCCGTGTTCACGCATGGACAGTGACCGAAGGTCCTCGTCACGAGGCAACCCGCGCAGGTGTTCAGAACCACTCCCACACATCGTGTTGGAGCAGCTCCGAGCCTCTGCGCCGGAGCTTTTTTCGTGTGCGGGTTGTGTTCACCACAGCCATGGGACCCGGGGCTGCCAGCAAGAACCCCAAGGAGAACCATGGCGAACAAGGAAGCTGCGGTCGCCGAGCTCACGGAGTCCTTCCGTAGCTCGAACGCCGTTCTGCTCACCGAGTACCGCGGTCTCACGGTCGCGCAGCTCAAGGAGCTCCGCAACTCGATCCGTGAGCACGCCACGTACGCCGTGGTGAAGAACACGCTGACCAAGATCGCGGCCAACGAGGCAGGCATCACGTCGTTCGACGACGAGCTCGCCGGTCCGTCCGCTCTCGCCTTCGTCCACGGTGACACCGTCGCCGTCGCGAAGTCGCTGCGTGCATTCGCCAAGGCGAACCCCGAGCTCGTGGTGAAGGGTGGTTACTTCGACGGTAACCCGCTCTCCGCGACCGAGGTGGACAAGCTCGCCGACCTCGAGTCCCGCGAAGTGCTGCTCGGCAAGCTCGCCGGCGCCTTCAAGGCCTCGCTGTTCGGTGCTGCGTACCTGTTCAACGCACCCCTCTCGCAGGCCGTCCGCACGGTGGACGCCCTCCGCGAGAAGCAGGAGTCCGCGGCCTGACCAGGCACGCGTTCCACAACCACATCACGTACTGAGTAGTAGGAGAAAATCATGGCGAAGCTTTCGCAGGACGAGCTCATCGAGGCCTTCAAGGAGCTCACGCTCATCGAGCTCTCGGACTTCGTGAAGAAGTTCGAAGAGGTCTTCGAGGTCACCGCTGCTGCCCCCGTCGCGGTCGCCGCGGCCGGTGGCGCTGCTGCCCCCGCCGAGGAGGTCGAGGAGAAGACCGAGTTCGACGTCGTGCTCAAGTCGGCCGGTGACAAGAAGATCCAGGTCATCAAGGAGGTCCGTGGCCTCACGTCGCTCGGCCTGGGCGAGGCCAAGGCGCTCGTCGAGACCGCTGACGCGAAGATCCTCGAAGGTGCGAACAAGGAAGCTGCCGACAAGGCGAAGGCTGCCCTCGAGGCCGTCGGCGCCACCGTCGAGCTCGTCTGAGTCTGACCTTCTGGTCACGAAGGCCGCTGCCCCTCGGGGCGGCGGCCTTCGTCGTGTGCGGGCGCGGTGCGGCCGGGGGCGGCGGCTTTTCGCGCTGAGCGACACGATTCGCGGCCGGACCCGCGAACCGTGTCGCTGAGCGCGAAACGTCCCACCGCTCACAGCCGGACACCGTGCGCCCGGAAGAGTGCTCGCAGGCGGTCTGGCTCGACGAGATGCCACCAGGTCACGCGGATGACCGCTCGGACCTCCGGCCGAGACCGGATCCGGTCTTCCCGGACTTTCTCGCGCCAGAGCACCTCCGCCGGGTCCGACGTGCCGATCATCGTCGGATCGCGGTACTTCTGCTTCCCGTCGAACTCGACCACGACTCCCCGGCTCGGGAGCCAGAAGTCAACGCGATCACGTCGCCCGTCAGGCAGGACGAACTCGTGCTGCGGGATCGTCTCCGGCGCTCCGATCTCGACCAGACGGATCGCCGTGAACGACTCCCCGGGTGACTCGTGTCGCTCGTCGAGCGCGGACAGGACGAGCTGAGCACGGGCTGAGCCGCGGGCCGGACCGAGGGGGAGCTCCTCGGCGAGACGGGATGGCTCGATCAGCCGTGCTCGGACCGCGGCGTCGACGGCGACTGCTGCGACGTGCACCGGCGCACTGACGATGAGCGCGACAGCCGTGGGGACCGGAGCCGTCACCGGCACGCCGTCGAGTCGCACGGGGTCCACTGCGGGGAGCGGACCCGCGTGCCGCACCAGGCCGGCTCGGTGCACGGTCGTGGTGCGGCGGTCATCGATGACGTGCACGCGTTCTGGCGCTGGCCCGATCAACGGCCAGCCAAGAGCGAGGGCAGCCGTGACGTGCGAGAAACCCGTTCCCTCCTCCAGCTCGGGAGCCACCGCACGAGCCCGGGCGAGGTGCCGTCCGGTCTCCTCGAGCGCCTCCCACTCTCCGCGAGGCATGTACACGCCCTGCCGGATCAGGACGAGGTCGCCAGACCGGTGCGCGCTCGCTGCGTTGCTCTCGCGGCACTGCGATCGGCCATGTCGGTTCGGAGGAGGTGCGGTCGCTTCCGGTGGTGCTCCATGGCCCATCGTGTGGCTCCGGATCGCTCCGTCGGTCTCGCCATGCTCGCGCTGTGGACGGCGGCCCGTGGTGACGCCACTGTGGAGGACGAGTACGTTTCGCGCCCAGCGACACCGTTCGGGCTCCTGAGCGCGAGTGGTGTCGCTGGGCGCGAAACTCGGGCCAGGGCGGCCGCGGGCCAGGGCCGGCCTACGCGAGCGTGCTGTGGCGGCGGCCGTAGGCCAGGTAGAGCACGGCGCCGGCGACCATCCAGATGCCGAACGCGATCCACGTCCCCGCGCCGAGCGTCACCGCCAGGAACAGGCAGAACAGGACGCCGAGCACCGGCACCACGGGGAAGAACGGCACGCGGTACGACCGTTCCAGATCCGGTTGGGTCCCGCGGAGCACGATCACCGAGACGTTCACGAGGGCGAACGCGACGAGGGTGCCGATGCTCGTCGCGTCGGCGAGCTCCCCGAGGGGGACGAGTGCCGACACGATCGTCACCACGATGCCGACGATGAGCGTGTTCGCGATCGGGGTCCCGGTGCGCGGGGACACCCGGCCGAACACCTTCGGCACGAGACCGTCACGCGCCATCGTGAGCAGGATGCGGGTCTGGCCGTAGAGCACGGTGAGGACGACACTGGCGATCGCGATGACGGCACCGACCGAGAACACGAGCGCGACGACAGGCAGCCCGGTGACGTCGACGACGATGCGGACGAGCGAGGCCTCGTCGGCCGAGAACGACGTCCACGACCGCGCGCCGATCGCCGCGACGGCCACCAGGATGTACAGCGTGGTGATGAGCGCGATCGACCCGATGATGGCGCGCGGCAGGTCGCGGCGGGGGTCCTTCGCCTCTTCGCCGGCGGTCGAGGCGGCGTCGAACCCGATGTACGAGAAGAACAGCCGAGAGGCCGCCGCGCTCACGCCCGCCGCGCCCATCGGGGCGAGCGGTTCGAAGTTCCCGACCCGGAACGCCGAGAACGCCACGATGACGAAGAACACCAGCAGCGCGATCTTCACGAGCACCATCAGCGTGTTCACCCAGGCGCTCTCCTTCGCCCCGGGCAGCAGGATCAGCATCGCGACGAGAACGAGCGCGGCCGCCGGCAGGTTGACCACCCCACCGTCACCCGGAGGCGCGGACAGCGCGGTCGGCAGGTGCAGGCCGAAGACGCGCAGGGTCTCGTCGACGTACTCGCTGGCACCGACGGCGACGGCGGCGACGGACACCGCGTACTCGAGGACCAGGCACCACCCGCAGACCCAGGCGATGCCCTCGCCCATCGTCGCGTACGTGTAGGAGTAGCTCGACCCGGAGGTGGGGACGGCACCGGCCATCTCCGCGTAGGACAGTGCCGAGAGCAGCGCAGCGACGCCGGCGAGGACGAAGGAGATCCAGACGGCGGGCCCGGCGAGTGGCACGGCGGTGCCGAGGACGACCAGGATGCCGGTGCCGAGGGTCGCACCGACGCTGATCATGGTCAGGTGCCACACCCCCAGGGTCCGGCGGAGTGGCTGTCCGTCGACCCCCTCTGCCGCCTCTGCGCGGAGCTGGTCCACGGGCTTCCGCCGGAGGAGCTGACGGGCGAGTGACGGCGCGGACGACATGGGACCTCACGGGAGCGCTGGCGGGGGACGGGTCATCGTCCCACGGCCCCCGGACGGGGTCCAAACCGGACGCGTCCGGTCCTCCACACGGGAGGCCCGGATCACCTCCGTCCACAGCCCTCGGCGAACGCGTCGGGCCGGGTCGGTGCGCGGGCGTACATTCATGCGAGGACGACGCCGCGAGGCGTGGAGAGGGTGTCGATGAGTCAGATGGGCTCCGTCGCCGGTGGCGGCGGGATGCGTGGTGGTGGGCCGGGCGGCGGGCACGGTCGCAGCCGGATCTCCAGTGGGGACCCGGACGCGCAGCGTGCCGCGAACGCGGAAGCGCCCCAGATCCCGCACCTGCTTCGACGCATCGCGGGGCTCTTCGTCCCGCACCGTCGCTCGATCAGCCTGACCGTCGTCCTCGTCCTCGTCGGGGCCGCGGTCTCGGTGATCCCGCCCCTCCTGACCCAGCAGGCCTTCGACCGGGGGCTGTTCCCGCCCGGCGGACGTCCGGACGTGCCGGTCCTCGCCGAACTGGTCGGCGGCATGATCGGGCTGTGGATCCTCAGCGCCGGCATCGGCGTCTGGCAGACCTACCTGACCGCGACGGTCGGCAACAAGGTCATGGGCGCCATGCGGATGCGGCTGTTCGGGCACCTGCAGCGTATGGAGCTGGCGTTCTTCACCCGGACCAAGACCGGCGTGATCCAGAGCCGGTTGCAGAACGACGTCGGCGGCGTCGCGAGCGTGCTGAACAACACGATCTCGTCGGTGCTCGGCAACACCGTCACGGTCATCGCGGCCGTCGTCGCGATGCTGCTTCTGAGCTGGCAGATGACCCTCGTGGCCGTCGTGCTCCTCCCGCTGCTCGTGATCGCGCAGCGCAAGGTGGGCAAGGTCCGTGCACGCATCGCCGCGCAGACCCAGGAGTCGCTGTCGGACATGACGGCGATCACGCAGGAGACCCTGAGCGTGTCGGGGATGCTGCTCGCGAAGAGCTTCAACCAGCAGCGCAGCGAGATCCACCGCTACGGCGACGAGAACCGCAACCAGATCGGGCTGCAGGTCCGCCAGCAGATGTCCGGTCAGTGGTTCTTCGCGATCGTGCAGATCTTCCTGTCCATCATCCCCGCGGTGATCTACCTCGTGGCCGCGTACCTCATCGAGGGCGGCATCCCGATCACCGCCGGCACGATCGTGGCGTTCACGACCGTGCAGTCCCGGCTGCTGTTCCCGACGGTCGGCCTGCTCCGGGTCGTCCTCGACCTGCAGACATCCGGCGCGCTGTTCGCCCGCATCTTCGAGTACTTCGACCTCGAGCCCGCGATCACGGACGCCCCCACGGCGAAGCCCGTCGACGAGCGTCGGGTCGGGCACGTGGCCTTCGACGACGTCTCGTTCGCCTACCCGGACGGCGAGCCGGACAAGCCGACCCTGCGCGGCGTCTCGTTCGAGTTGCAGCCGGGCCAGTTCGCGGCCTTCGTCGGACCCTCAGGCGCGGGCAAGACCACGATCTCGTACCTGGTCCCGCGGCTGTACGAGGCGACGGCGGGCTCCGTCCGGTTCGCCGGGCAGGACGTGCGGGACATCGTGCACGAGGACCTCATGGCGCACATCGGCATCGTCAGCCAGGAGACCTACCTGTTCCACTCCTCGATCGGCGACAACCTGCGGTACGCCAAGCCCGACGCGACGGACGCCGAGCTGGAGCGTGCGGCACGGGCGGCGAACATCCACGAGACGATCGCGTCGTTCCCGGACGGCTACGACACGATCGTCGGGGAGCGGGGGTACCGGCTCTCCGGCGGCGAGAAGCAGCGGATCGCGATCGCCCGTGTGCTGCTCAAGGACCCGCCGGTCCTCGTGCTCGACGAGGCGACGAGTGCGCTCGACTCGATCTCGGAGCGTGTCGTACAGGCGGCGCTGGACACCGCGGCCCGCGGGCGGACGACCATCTCGATCGCGCACCGGCTGTCGACCATCCGTGACGCCGACGTCGTCTTCGTCCTCGACCACGGCCAGATCATCGAGCAGGGGACGCACGACGAACTCCTCGCGCTCGGCGGCACGTACTCCACGCTGCACGAGCAGCAGAGCGACCCGGTCGTGACCGCCCGGAGCTGACGCGGCGGCCGACCGGCGACGGACCTGGCGTGCAGACCGCGTGCAGCCCGCGGGCAGACCTCGGGCGGACCGCCGGCAGACCACCGGTGCCCGGTCGAAGCGGCACCAGGTGTGCCCTGGCTGAGCATCCGTCGCCGGAGGACGCACAGCGGAACCGGCCGCCTAGACTCGTCGGGTGCGTTACGCGAACTCCGTCGTCGACCTCGTCGGCGACACCCCGCTGGTCAAGCTGAACCGGGTCACCGCCGGGCTCCGGGCGACCGTCCTGGTCAAGGTCGAGTACTTCAACCCGGGCGGCTCCGCGAAGGACCGCATCGCGACGCGGATCATCGACGCTGCCGAAGCGTCGGGTGACCTGCGCCCCGGCGGCACGATCGTCGAACCGACCTCGGGCAACACCGGTGTCGGCCTCGCCCTGGTCGCCCAGCAGCGCGGGTACCGCTGCGTGTTCGTGCTCCCCGACAAGGTCGGCGAGGACAAGCGGAACGTCCTGACCGCCTACGGCGCCGAGATCGTCGTCACCCCGACCGCCGTCGCTCCCGAGGACCCGGAGTCCTACTACTCCGTGTCCGATCGCCTGGTGCGTGAGATCCCCGGCGCCTACAAGCCGAACCAGTACGCCAACCCGAACGGCCCCCGCAGCCACTACGAGACCACGGGTCCGGAGATCTGGCGCGACACCGAGGGGCAGCTCACCCACTTCGTCGCGGGTGTCGGTACCGGTGGCACGATCTCCGGCACCGGTCGGTTCCTCAAGGAAGCCTCCGACGGTCGGGTCCGGATCGTCGGCGCCGACCCCGAGGGCTCCGTCTACTCCGGGGGCACCGGCCGTCCGTACCTCGTCGAGGGCGTCGGCGAGGACTTCTGGCCGCCCGCGTACGACGCCGGTGTGCCGGACGAGATCATCGCCGTCTCGGACGCAGACTCGTTCGCCATGACGCGGCGCCTCGCCCGTGAAGAGGGCCTGCTCGTCGGCGGGTCGAGCGGCATGGCCGTGGTCGCCGCGCTCCGTGCCGCCGAGTCGCTGTCCGAGGACGACGTGGTCGTGGTCCTGCTGCCCGACGGGGGACGCGGCTACCTCGGCAAGATCTTCAACGACCGGTGGATGCGCTCCTACGGCTTCGCCGAGACCGACGACGAACGCTCCGTCGGGGACCTCATCGCCGGCAAGGACGGCCGCCTGCCCGACCTGGTGCACGCGCACCCGTCAGACACCATCCGCGACGTGGTCGACATCATGACGAAGTACGGCGTCTCGCAGATGCCGGTCCTCAACGCCGAACCGCCCGTCGTGATGGGCGAGGTCGTCGGCGCGATCGAGGAGAAGGCCCTGCTCGAGCAGGTCTTCACCGGAGCCGCGGCCATGGCCGACGCCCTGTCCCCGTTCGTCGGCGACCCGCTGCCCCTGATCGGCATCGGCGAGTCCTTGTCCGCAGCCCGTCGCGCCCTCGAAGGGGCCGACGCCCTGCTCGTCGTCGGCGACGGCAAGCCGGTCACGGTCCTCACCCGCCACGACCTCCTCACCTACCTGTCCGAGTGACGGCCGCCGCCGCGAACGCCGCCCAGACGGCGACGGCATGACGGCAGCAAGGACGACGGCAGCCCGCGCGACAGCAGCAAGCACGACCGCAGCAAGCACGACCGCAGCCCGCACGACAGCCGCCCGCAGGGCCGCAGCACCGCACCACGCTGCCCACCCGCACCGCCCCACCCAGACCGCACCGAGCCTCCAGGAAGGGGCACCCACGACATGACCGAGTTCAGCACCCGCGCCATCCACGCCGGCCAGGAGCCCGACGGCCCCACCGGCGCCGTCATCCCGCCCCTGTACCTGACGTCGACCTACGTGCAGGACGGCATCGGCGGGCTGCGGGGCGGCTACGAGTACTCCCGCTCCGGCAACCCGACGCGGGACTCGCTGCAGACCCTGCTCGCCGACCTGGACGGCGGCGTCGCGGCGTACTCGTTCTCGTCCGGCCTGGCGGGGGAGGACGCCCTGCTCCGCGCCTACCTGGAGCCGGGCGCCCGGATCGTGATGGGCAACGACGTCTACGGCGGCACCCACCGTCTGGCGAACCGCCTGCACGTGCCGTGGGGCATCGACCTCGTCACGGTGGAGATGAGCGAGCCGGGCCGTGTCCGTGCCGCGCTCGCCGACAGCCCGGCGAAGACCGTGCTGTGGGTGGAGACCCCGACGAACCCGCTGATGAAGATCGCGGACATCGAGGTCCTCGCCGCCATCGGACACGAGGCCGGTGCACTCGTCGTCGTCGACAACACCTTCGCGTCGCCGGCCCTGCAGCAGCCGCTGTCGCTCGGCGCCGACGTCGTCGTGTACTCGACGACGAAGTACCTCGGCGGGCACTCCGACGTCGTCGGCGGGGCTGTCGTGCTGCGTGACCAGGAGCTCGCGGACAAGGTGCAGTTCGTGCAGTTCGGCGGCGGCGCGATCTCGTCCCCGTTCGACGCCTGGCTGACGATCCGGGGCATCAAGACCCTCAGCGTCCGCATGGACCGGCACTCCCAGAACGCCCAGACCGTGGCCGAGGCGCTGCTCGCCCACCCGGCCGTCGAGCACGTCTACTACCCGGGCCTGCCGGAGCACCCGGGACACGACGTCGCGGCCAAGCAGATGCGCGGCTTCGGCGGCATGCTGTCGGTGGCACTCGCCGGCGGTCCCGAGGCGGCGAAGCGGTTCGCCGAGTCGACCGAGCTGTTCGCGCTGGCGGAGTCGCTCGGCGGCGTGGAGTCGCTCATCGGGTACCCGAGCGAGATGACGCACGCCTCGGTCAAGGGCACCGAGCTCGCCGTCCCGGAGAACGTCGTCCGCCTGTCGGTCGGCATCGAGGACGCCGGCGACCTGGTCGCCGACGTGCAGCAGGCACTCGAGCGCTGACCCCGTCCTACGATGAACGGGTGACCTCCACGACGGCGACGCGGCCGAGCCTCTTCGAGCGCCGGCACCTCGTCGCCACCGTGGGCATGGTCGCGATCGTGGCGGTCTCGGCGTTCCAGAACCTGGCGATGACGACGATCATGCCGGTGATCGCCGCCGACCTGGACGGCGAGGCGCTGTACTCGCTGAGCTTCGCCGCACCGCTCGCGGCCGGCGTGCCGGGCATGGTCCTGGCGGGCAACTGGACCGACCGGGCCGGCGGCCGGGTCGTCGCATGGGTGTCCGCCGCGCTGTTCGCGCTCGGCACCGCGATCGTGATGCTCGCCCCGACGATGCCGGTGTTCCTCGCCGGACGTCTGGTCGAGGGCTTCGGTGCAGGCGCGATCGACGTCGTCCTCTACGTGCTGGTCGCGCGGGTCTTCCCCGCGGAACTGCACGGGGCGGTGTTCGCCGGGTTCGCGGCAGCGTGGGTCGTGCCGGCACTGATCGGTCCGGCGCTCGCGGGCATCGTCACCGACGCGTTCGGCTGGCACTGGGTCTTCGCGGGTGCCCTCGGCATCGCGGTGGTCGCGTTCGCGTGCCTGGTCCCGACGCTCCGGCGCCTGCACCCACCCGTCCTGGAGGCCCGCCCTCCTCGGCACCGCGGGCGCATCGGGTGGTCGGTCGCCGCCGCTGCCGCGGTGCTGCTGCTCAACCTGGCCCCGGACCTGCCCGTCCCGGTCCGGGTCGCGGCGGTGCTGGTCGGGCTCGTCGGCGCCTGGTCGGCGCTCCGCCCGCTGCTGCCCAGGGGCACCTTCACCGGTGGGCCCGGCCTGCCGTCGGTGGTCCTGCTCCGCGGGGTCCTGGCCGCCGGGTTCTTCGGCAGCGAGGCGTACGTCCCGTTCCTGCTCCAGGCGCAGCACGGGCTGCGCGCCTCGGCCGCCGGACTCGCCCTCACCGTGGCGGCACTGAGCTGGGCGTCGGCGAGTTGGGCGCACGGCCGTCTCGGCGAGGGCCGGCTGCCCGCCGCCCGTGCATTCGGCGCCGGTCTCGGGCTGGTCCTGGTCAGCCTGCTGTCGGCGCTCGCGGTGGCGCTGTTCGACCTGCCCACATGGGTGCTCGTCGCCGGGTGGTTCGTCGGCGGCGCGGGGATGGGCGTCGCCTATCCGCGGACCTCGATGCTCACGCTCCGGTTCTCGCGCGAGGGCGATGACGGTTTCGCGAGTTCCGCCCTGACGATCGCGGATGCCTCGGGGAGTGTCGTCGGACTCGCGGTGGCCGGGCTGCTGTTCACGGGCGCCGGCGGTCGGGACGAGCCCCTCGCGTTCACGCTGGTGTTCGTGGCGATGACCCTGATCGCCCTCGTGGGGCTCGTCGCCGTCCGACGACTCGGAGCGGTCCCGCCGCCGCCGGGGTCGGGCGGGTAGCGTGGCAGACCCGGAACGAGGAGGAACCGTGCGCCGCACCGCCGCTGCCGTCCTGACCGCCGCACTCGCGGCGACGACGGTCGTGCTCGCCGGCTGCACGGGCACGACCACTGCTGCACCGACCCCGGTCCGGAGCACCGACCTGACGAGTTCCGACGGCGGTTTCGCGAAGAACGCGGTGATCGGTGTGGTGCTGACCGCCGACGCGGCGACGCCCGGTGACTCGGAGGACGGTCGCTCGCTCGCGACCCGCTTCCGCGAGGAACTGACCGAGGCCGGGTTCCGGCCGGACGTCCGCGTCGCGGGAGCTGACCAGGCGGCGCGCCAACGTTCGGCCGTCCGTGACCTGGTGCGGACCGGGGCGAAGGCGCTGCTCGTCCGCGCCGCGGACCCGTCCTCGCTCCGGACCGAGCTCCGCACCGCGCACGACGCGGGCGTGGTCGTGGTCGCGCTGGACGGAGCGCTGCCGTCCTCCGGTGGCGGCAACGACGGACTGTCCTCGGACTACCGCGTCGACGGCGGCGACTCGGACGCGCAGCTGGTCAGCCGGACAGTGGACATGGTGACGTCACTGCAGCGCGGCGAGGAACCGACGACGAAGTAGGGGTCGTCAGCTCCACCAGGCCGGGAACGACCGGGTGATCGTCTCGACCAGCGCCTTCCGGGACCGCCGCGGGCCGCCGAGCCACGCTTCGATGGCGCCGACGAAGCCCTGCGCCACGAAGCCAGCGGCGACCTCGTCGATGATCTCCGGCTTCGCACGCGGGTCGAGCTCTCGGATGTGCATCGTGCTCGACACCGTGAAGTGGTCGACGAGCAGGCGGTGCAGCGAGGCGTCCGCGGGGTCGGGGAGCGCGAGCGCGTAGATGTCGCGATGTGCCGTCACGTGGTCGACGACGGCGTCGATGCCGCGACGGGTGATGGCGGCGAGGTCGTCCGGTCCGGCACCGTGCTCGACGGCGGCCCGACGGGCGGCGGCGTCGTCCGCGCGGATCCGGTCGAGTTCCGGGGTCAGGACGTCGGCGAGCAACGAGCCGGGGGAGACGGCGTGCGAGTAGAACGTCGCGCGGTTGATGCCGGCGGCGCGGGTGACGTCGGCGACCGTGATCTGCGAGACCGGACGGTCGGCGGCGAGGCGCAGGACGGCTTCGCGGAGCGCGGCCGTGGTGTGCAGGATCCGAGCGTCGACCATGACGCTCCTCCCATCTCGATCTGTCCCGCGACGGTGCGCGGTCGGGAGTCCGACGGTACCGCACCGTCCGGCCCGAGCACGCGTCCGCCGCACCGGCGTCGGGACGGAGGGCGGGCCTCCCGGCGGTGTCGGTGGGACCACGCGGAGCCGGTACGAGGAGCGCGGAGTGTCCGGCCGACGGTTGTCCGCCCTCCGCACCAACCCGTACCATGGTGGAACGGACCGAATCGATTCGAGCGGCCGATCCCACTCTCTCGTCCCCCTCGGAGGATCCCCTCGTGTCCGCGCCCGCGACCACCGGTTCCCACAAGACCATCCTGCATCCCGGCGATTCCCTGACCCGTGCCCAGCGCCTGGTCTACGTCTTCGTGCTCGGCGCGCTCACCGCGCTCGGGCCGTTCACCATCGACCTGTACCTGCCGGCGTTCCCGTCGCTCGAGCGTGACCTCGGCATCTCCGAGGGGGCCGTCCAACTCACCCTGACGGCGACGACCATCGGCTTCGCGATCGGGCAGCTGCTCGTCGGGCCCTGGAGTGACAAGGTCGGCCGCCGACTGCCGCTCATCATCGCGACCAGCGTGCACGTCGCCGCCTCGATCTGCGCCGCCCTCGCGCCGAACGTCGAGGTCCTCGCCGTGTTCCGCGTCCTGCAGGGCATGGGGGCCGCGGCCGGCGGTGTCGTCGCGATGGCGACCGTCCGCGACCTGTTCGGCGGCAAGCCGCTCGTCCGGATGCTCTCGCGCCTGGCGATGGTGAACGGTCTGGCCCCGATCCTGGCGCCGCTCATCGGGTCGCAGATGCTGCGGTTCGTCTCCTGGCGTGGCATCTTCGTGTTCCTCGCCTGCTACGGCACCGCCGTCGTGATCGCGTCGATCCTGCTCATCGTCGAGACCCTGCCGAAGGAGCGTCGCCAGGAGGCCGGGCACTCCACCATCGGGCAGCGGTACCGAGCGCTCTTCTCGGACCGGATCTTCGTCGGCGTCGCCCTGATCGGCGCCATGGTGTTCAGCGGGTTGTTCTCGTACCTCAGTGCGTCCCCGTTCCTGTTCCAGGGGGTGTTCGGGCTCGATCCGCAGCAGTACGGGCTGCTGTTCGCGGTGAACTCGGTCGGCGTCGTCTTGGGCGTGCAGATCTCGTCGCGGTTGGCGCAGCGGGTCGGCCCGCAGTGGATCCTGGCCTGCTCGACGGCGACGCTGTTCCTGGCTGCCGTGGCCATCGTCGTCCTGGACCAGCTCGGGGCCGGGCTCATCGGCGTCCTCATCCCGCTGTGGTTCTACATCGCCGCCTGCGGGTTCTCGTTCCCGCTCGTGCAGGTGATCGGTCTCGCGTCCCACGGGAAGGAGGCGGGGACCGCCGCCTCGCTGCTCGGCGCCCTGAACTTCGGCGTGGCCGGCATCATCTCCCCGGTCGTGGGGCTGCTCGGCATCGCGACCGCCACGCCGATGGCGCTGGTGATGGGGTGCACCGCGGCCGTCGCGATCCTGGTGCTGTGGTTCGTGGTGCGGCCGAGGACCGTGCCGGCGCTGACGCACTGACCCGGTCGTCCGCCGGGTCCGCGGTGGGTGGCGCGGAGACGCGGGCGCTCACGGCAGTGCTTCGCCCGGACGGGAGGCTCCGCCCGCCTCCGACGCGCCGCGTGCGGTCTCCGACAACCGTTCGTCCGACACCGGTTCGTCCGACACCGGTTCGTCCGACACCGGTTCTTCTGACGCCGTGCTGTTCAGCGGCGCGCGAGGCCCACGGCTTCGGCCACCAGCAGACCGCCGACCGCGAGCGCGGTCACACCCCCGACGAACACGTACGCGCGGGGCTGCTCGTACCAGGCGCGGATGCCGGGCCAGCGCCGGGTGAACTCCCGCGTCGACATCGGTCGGGCGAGCTGGGTCGTGCGGACGTCGAGGGTGTCGACCAGGCGGTCGATGCCGTCGTCGCCCCAGACCTCACCGCGCATCCGGAAGAGGGTGTCGCCGTTCGCGTCGAAGGCGACGAGTTCCCGGCTGGTGCGGTCGACCGCGGGTCCGTGGGTGGCGGCCAGCACCACCTCGTGCACCTGCGAGCGGAACCAGGAGCGCCGCGGGCTGAGGACGCCCCGGATCGCGACCCGCTCCGGGTCGACGGCCACGAACGACGACCGGAGGCGCAGGAACACGGTGAGGACGGCGACGGTGAAGATGCCGACCACCGCGCTGACGACGAGCCAGGGACCGTTCGGCACGGCCACCCAGACGACGGCGACGGCGATCGGGACGGCCGAGAACCCCATGCTCAGCGCCGTCGAGCGCACCAGCGCGGCGCGCGGTCGTATGACCACGTCTGCGGTGCTGGTGCCGAGCGGTGTCGCTCGCGCCGTCGTTGCCCCCACGGCAGGCCTCCTCGTCCCCGAACTGCGCCGGATCGCCCGGCGGCCGACCCCGGATGCCGGGGCTCGACTGCGCGAGCGACGATCGCGCCGGGCACGACTGGTCGCCGGTCCCGTGACGGCGCCTGTGCCGTCCGATGCTGGTGAGCCGACCGGGTCCCTCCGGCGTGCTCGGTCCGGTCAGCATAGGGGAGAGGCGGCCCTCGGAACAGGCCGGATGCCGCTTTGCGGACGGTGCCCAGCGGACGGGGTGCGTGGCGGTCCGTCGCCTGGGGGACCGGCGGTGGGCGCGCCTCCCGGCCGGACGGACGCGAGCGGATCAACGACGCGAGCGGATCGGTGCCGCGGCCCGGACGACGGCACTGCCCGGACGACAACACGGCCCGGACGACGGCACTGCCGGACGACGGCACGGCCCGGACGACGGAACCCCCACAGCTGATGCTGCGGGGGTTCCGGTATCGCTCTGCGGAGGATGGGGGATTCGAACCCCCGAGGGCTTGCACCCAACACGCTTTCCAAGCGTGCGCCATAGGCCACTAGGCGAATCCTCCGTGCCACCACCTCGCGGTGACGACACCCCATGGTACAGGTCCGAGGGGGTGCTCACGACCACCCGTCCGACCGCCCGTCGAGATCACGCGCCCGACCACTCGTCCGACCGCCCGTCCGACCACCCGCCGCGAGCGCCGCCGCTCACGGGCGCCCCGGAGGTCCGAGTCGACGCGAGGTCTACCCTGGGGAGGGTGTCGACCCGCATCTACATCACGTCAGCAGAAGGACACACCGGGAAGAGCACCGTCGCCCTCGGGGTGCTCGAGACGCTCGCCCGCACCGTCGGACGCGTCGGCGTCTTCCGACCGGTCGCGCGGTCCGTCGCCGAACCCGACTACGTCCTCGAGCTCCTGCTCCAGCACACCGCCGTCGAGATCCCGTACGACGACGCCGTCGGGGTGACCTACGACGACGTGCACGCCGACCCGGACGCGGCCCTGGCGACCATCATCACGCGCTTCGGCCAGGTCGAGCGACGCTGCGACGCTGTCGTCGTCCTCGGCTCGGACTACACCGACGTCGGCAGCCCGACCGAGCTGTCCTTCAACGCGAAGGTCGCCGCGAACCTCGGGGCCCCGGTGCTCCTGGTGCTCGGCGGCCGTGACTCGGCCGAGCGCGCGCCCCGCACCGCGGACGACATGGCCCAGGTCGCCGACGTCACCACGAGCGAACTCCGCGCCGAGCACGCCCAGCTCCTCGGTGTCGTGGTGAACCGAGCCGACCCGGATGCGCTCGGCCCGATCGTCGCGAGCGTCACCGCAGCGGTGCACGACCACCACCCCGACGCCCCGGTCTGGGCGATCCCGGAGGACGCGGTCCTCGTCGCCCCGACCGTCCGAGCACTCCTCGCGGCGACCGGGGCCACCCTGGTCCGCGGTGACGACGCGCTGTTGGACCGGGAGGCCCTGGGCACCGTGGTCGCCGGCATGAGCATGGAGAACGTCCTGCCGCGCCTCATCGAGGGCGGCATCGTCGTCGTCCCCGGCGACCGCAACGACGTCCTCATCGCCACGCTGCTCGCCAACGAGTCGGAGACGTTCCCGAGCATCGCCGGTGTCATCCTCAACGGCGGTTTCGAGACGGCGCCGCAGATCTCCCGCCTGCTCGAGGGGCTGTCGAGTTCCCTGCCGATCGCGCAGAGCGACCTCGGCACGTACGACACGGCGCTCCGCATCACCCAGACGCGCGGCCGCCTCGCCGCGGACTCGCCACGGAAGGCCGAGCTGGCGCTGGCACTGTTCGAACGGAACGTGGACGCCGAGGCGCTGCTCGCCCGACTCCAGCTGACGCCGTCCGGAGTGGTGACGCCGCTGATGTTCGAGCACGGCCTGATCGACCGGGCGCGTGAGCACCGGAAGCACATCGTCCTGCCCGAAGGTGACGACGACCGCATCCTCCGGGCAGCCGCCACGCTGCTGCAGCGGCAGGTGTGCGACCTGACGATCCTCGGGGACCCGGCCGCCATCCGGGCACGGGCGACCGAGCTCGGGCTCGACCTCGACGCGGCGCAGCTGCTCTCCCCGTTCGACCCCGACCTCCGGGAGCGCTTCGCGCAGGAGTACACGGCCCTCCGTGCCCACAAGGGCATGAGCGTCGAGCTCGCCCGCGACACCGTGACCGACGTGTCGTACTTCGGCACGCTCATGGTGCAGCTCGGCCTGGCCGACGGCATGGTGTCCGGGGCGAAGCACACCACCGCGCACACCATCCGGCCGTCGTTCGAGATCATCAAGACGCGGCCGGACACCTCCATCGTGTCGAGCGTGTTCTTGATGGCACTGGCCGACCGGGTCCTGGTCTACGGCGACTGCGCCGTGATCCCGGACCCCACCAGTGAGCAGCTCGCCGACATCGCGATCTCGTCCGCCGAGACCGCGACGCAGTTCGGCATCGAACCGCGGGTCGCGATGCTCAGTTACTCGACCGGCGACAGCGGCTCGGGTGCGGACGTCGAGAAGGTCCGCGCCGGCACCGCGTTCGTCCGCGAGCGCCGGCCGGACCTGCCCGTCGAGGGGCCGATCCAGTACGACGCCGCCGCCGACCCGACGGTCGCGAGCACGAAGATGCCGGGGTCCCCGGTGGCCGGGCAGGCGACCGTGTTCATTTTCCCCGACCTCAACACCGGCAACAACACGTACAAGGCCGTGCAGCGATCGGCGGGTGCGGTCGCGATCGGGCCGGTCCTGCAGGGGCTGCGCAAGCCGATCAACGACCTGTCCCGCGGTGCCCTGGTCAGCGACATCGTGAACACCGTCGCCATCACCGCGATCCAGGCGGGCACGGCAGCGCCGACCGCCGCAGCGCCGACCGCTGCCGCCCCGACCGCCCGAACAGAAAGCGACCCCTCGTGAGTGCAGCACTCGTCGTCAACTCCGGCTCGAGCTCGTTCAAGTACCAGCTCATCGAACTCGACGACGAGAGCACCCTCGCGTCCGGGCTCGTCGAACGGATCGGCGAGTCCAAGGGGTCCTGGAAGCACACGAACGCGCTGACGGGGGAGACGTCGTCGAACGACAGCGCCGAGGTCCCGGACCACGCCGCGGGTTTCCAGGCGATGATCGACGCGTTCGGCAAGGTCGGGCCGTCCTTCGACGAGCACCCCCCGGCGGTCGTCGGACACCGCGTCGTGCACGGCGGCACCCGCTTCGACGCCGCCACGGTCGTCACCGACGAGGTCGAGCAGCAGATCGACGACCTGTCCAGCCTGGCCCCGCTGCACAACCCGGCCAACCTCGAGGGCATCCGGGCCGCGAAGCAGGTGTTCTCGGACGTCCCGCACGTCGCCGTCTTCGACACTGCCTTCCACCAGACGATGCCGCCGCACGCGTACACGTACGCGATCCCCGCCGACCTGGCCGAGCGGTACCAGATCCGCCGGTACGGCATGCACGGCACGAGCCACAAGTACGTGTCCGAGCAGGCCGCGGTCTTCCTCGACCGTCCGCTGTCCGAGCTGAAGACGATCGTCCTGCACCTCGGCAACGGCGCGTCCGCCGCAGCCGTCGACGGCGGGAGGTCGATCGAGACGTCGATGGGGCTCACGCCGCTCGAGGGGCTCGTGATGGGCACCCGCTCCGGCGACCTCGACCCGGCCGTCCTCATCCACCTGCACCGCGAGGCCGGCCTGTCCTTCGAGGACCTCGACACCATGCTCAACAAGCAGTCCGGCCTGCTCGGCCTCACCGGCAGCGGCGACATGCGGGACGTGCAGGACGCCGCCACGAAGGGTGACGAGACGGCAGAGGCGGCGCTCGCCGTGTACCGCCACCGGATCCGCCGCTACGTGGGCGCGTACACCGCGCAGCTCGGCGGGCTCGACGCCGTCGTGTTCACGGCGGGCGTGGGGGAGAACAACGCGCTGCTCCGCCGTCGCGTGCTCGCCGGGCTCGAGCACCTGGGCATCGAGATCGACCCGGACCGCAACGAGCTGCACTCGAAGGAAGCCCGTCGCATCTCGACGGACGCCTCCCGCGTCGCGGTCCTCGTGATCCCGACGGACGAGGAGCTCGAGATCGCACGGCAGTCGGCAGCCGTCGCGCTCTGACCAGCGTCGCGTCCAGGGTGACGCCCTGACGGACGGGAGGCCCGCCACCGGTCCGGTGGTGGGCCTCCCGTCCGTCAGCGGCCAGGCCCGACAGGGCGGCCCGTCGGTCAGCTGAGCGCGTGCAGCGCTGCCGGGATCGGCGTGTCGCCGCTGGTGACCTCGAACTGTCGACCCACGGCCGAGTCGTCCAGCAGCGCGTGCAGGACCACGGCCGCCACGTCCGCGCGGGGGACCGACCCACGGGGGACCGTGCTGCCGACCGTCACCGTGCCCTGCGGCGGCGTGTCGAGGAGGCCGCCCGGCCGGACGATCGTCCACCGGAACCGGCGCATCCGGACGTTCGCGTCCGCCTCGGCCTTCGCCCGCAGGTAGACCTGGAACACGTCGTCCTCGTTCTGCGCGGGCAGCTTCGCGCGTTCGGGATCGTAGGCGTCGGCACCCATCGCCGAGATCATCACGTAGCGATCGATGTCCAGCCGGACCGCGGCCTCGGCGAGCAGCACGGCGGCGTCGCGGTCCACCGAGAGCTTCCGCTCGGCGCCGCTGTTCGGCCCGGCACCCGCGGCGAACACCACTGCGTCCACCCCGCGGAGCCGGAGCGCCAGCTCCTCTTCACTGAGCTGCTCCAGATCGGCGACGAGCGCTTGCGCACCCGTCTGCTCGACGTCGGAGACGTGCGCGGGGTTCCGGACGATGCCGATGGCGTCGTGACCGGCGTCGGTGATGAGGCGTTCGAGGATCAGGGCGATCTGGCCGTGTCCCCCTGCGATGGCGATCTTCATGGGTTCGATGCTGCTCCTTCCGTCCGGTAGAGTGTTCAGCGGCTCCTCACGTGACGCCATCCAGGCCAACTCCCCCAGGGCGGAAACGCAGCAAGGGTAACCGGGCTCTGGCGGGTGCGTGAGGGGTCTTCTTTCGTTTCCGGGGGAGATGAGCGCAGGGCAACCGGGGCTGTGTGGGTTGCGTGCGTGAGGGGTCTTCTTCGTTTCTGGGAGGCGCGAGCGTCGGCGCTCCCCATGTCGGCTCGTCGGGCTGTGGAGAGCGGTGTCGAGGTGTCGGCGGTCCCGACTACCCTGGTCGCGTGGTCACCGCCCTGTATCGCCGTTACCGGCCCGAGAACTTCGCCGAGCTGATCGGGCAGTCGCAGGTGACGGACCCGCTCCGCACCGCACTCCGGACCAACCGCGTCAACCACGCGTACCTGTTCAGCGGACCGCGCGGCTGCGGCAAGACGACCTCCGCCCGGATCCTCGCGCGCTGCCTGAACTGCGCCGAGGGCCCGACCGACACCCCGTGCGGTGTCTGCCCCAGCTGTGTCGAACTCGCCCGCGGTGGCAGCGGATCCCTCGACGTGATCGAGATCGACGCCGCCAGCCACAACGGCGTCGACGATGCGCGTGACCTCCGCGACCGCGCGGTCTTCGCCCCCGCGCGCGACCGCTACAAGATCTTCATCCTCGACGAGGCCCACATGGTCACGCCGCAGGGCTTCAACGCCCTGCTCAAGCTCGTCGAAGAGCCGCCGGAGCACGTCAAGTTCATCTTCGCGACCACCGAGCCCGAGAAGGTCATCGGCACCATCCGGTCACGGACCCACCACTACCCCTTCCGCCTGGTCCCGCCGGCCACGATGCTCGAGTACATCGAGCAGCTCTGCGCGCAGGAGTCCGTCTCGGTGGCGCCGGGCGTGCTGCCGCTCGTGGTCCGGGCCGGTGGCGGCTCCGTGCGCGACACCCTCTCGCTGCTCGACCAGCTGATGGCCGGCAGCGAGGACGGCGCGATCGCGTACGAGCGAGCCGTCGCCCTGCTCGGGTACACCGACGCCGCCCTGCTGGACGACGTGGTCGACGCGCTCGCCGTGGCCGACCCGGCGTCGGCGTTCTCGGCGATCGACCGTGTGGTGCAGACCGGGCAAGACCCGCGGCGCTTCGTCGAGGACCTGCTCGAACGACTGCGCGACCTGATCGTCGTCGCCGCCACGAACGAGAGCGCCGGAGCAGTGCTGCGCGGTGTCTCGCCCGAAGAGCTCGACACGATGTCACGGCAGGCCGGCGTGTTCGGTGCCACCGCGCTGTCCCGTGGTGCGGACATCGCGAACCGTGCCCTGACCGAGATGACCGGCGCGACCTCGCCACGTCTGCACCTCGAACTCATGGTCGCCCGCATGCTCGTGCCCGAGGCGGACGACACCCAGCGCGGTGCCCTCGCCCGCGTCGAGCGGCTCGAGCGGCGCGTCGGTGTCGGCGATGCCGGGGGACACCAGGCGCCGCCGGAGACGCTGCCGACGGCTGCGCCGTCCGCTGCTCGGTCGGACGCTGCACCGGCCCCTGTGCCGACCGCTGCGCCGCCTGTCCGGACGGCTCCGTCGAGTGCCGCCCCGGTCGGCACCGCACCGACTGCCGCGCCCGCTGCCTCCACGGCGTCTGCTGCTCCCGAGACCCCGGTCGCGCACACCGACGAGGGTCCCGGCGAAGCCGCGCGGGACGCCGCAGCTTCCTGGGCAGCAGCTGTCCCGTCGAACGCCTCCGCAGCCCGGACCGAGCCCGCAGCGCCGGCTGGGCCCGCTGCGGGCGCCGAGCCCGCTGCCGGCGCCGAGCCGGAGGGGCAGGCCTCGCCGTCCTCCACGGGCGTCGGCACCGTCATCGGCGCCGAGCCCGCGGTCCGCTCCGTCACCCCGGTCGGCCTGCAGCAGATGCGGGACACCTGGCCGCAGATCGTCGAGCACGTCCAGCGCGCCAAGCGGTCGGCGTGGGCGGTCGTCGCGACGGCGCAGGTCACCGCGCTCAAGGACGACGTCCTGACCCTGACGTTCCCGAGCCAACAGGACGTCGCCTCGTTCAAGGAGATGAGCGGGCCGGACACCAGCGTCAGCGAACACCTCCGGAGTGCGATCACGGACCTGCTCGGCTTCCGGGTGAAGTTCGTGGCGCGTGGGCCGGGCGCCGCCGGTGCCCGCCCGACGCAGCAAGCCCCGACGCAGCAAGCCCCGACGCAGCAAGCCCCGCAGCAGCAAAACCCGCAGCAGGCACCCGTTCAGCAGGCAGCTCCACCGGCGCCGTCGACGGGGAGCGCCTCGACCCAGCAGCAGGTCGAGCAGCCGGAGCAGGACCGGCCGCAGGCTCCGACGCCGCAGGAGGCAGCGGAGCAGACGAGGACGGTGTCCGACGCAACGGCGCGGCCGCGCTCTGTCCGCGCGCCTTCGTCGCAGCCGTCCGCATCGGACGGTCCGTCGTCCGAGCGGACCGCGCCGCCGACGGCTGCTCCGTCGCAGGCGGCGGCCGAGCGATCCGCGTCCGAGCGACAGGCCCCGGAGCGACCGGCAGCCGAGCGACCGGCGGCAGAGCGACCGGCGGCCGAGCGACCGGCAGCAGAGCGACCGGCGGCCGAGCGACCGGCAGCAGAGCAGCCTGCGGCCCAGGACTCCGGCCCGGTGACCGAGTGGGCTGTTGCGACGATCCCGGCCTCGGACCCGACCACCGGTGCCGTGCCCGAGGACGTCGTCCCCGCCTGGGGCGCCCCCTTCGGCGTCGTGCCGTCGGACGCCACGGTCGCGCCGGCCGAACCGGTCGGGCCTGCCGCGTCCACTTCGCCTGCCGCGTCCACTTCGCCTACCGCGTCCACCGCGCCTGCCGGGACCACCTCGCCGCCCGAGCCGTCCCAGCCGACGACCGGGGCGACATCCGGTGGCCGCGATCGGGCTGCAGCGACGACGGCTCCGTCCACCGCGCCTCCCGGGCCGGCCGACGGCATCCCGGTGGACGACTACCCGCTGGACGACGAGCCGTTCGACGACGGCGCTCCGTTCCCGGACCCGGGTCACGGCCGGTCCGCACCGGCGACCCGCGCCCCGTCGCAGCCGACGACCCCGCAGCAGAGCGCTCCGAAGCTGAGCGCCCCGGCGCAGCAGGCACCGGCGCAGCAGCCTCGCCAGGCGCAGCAGGCGCAGCAGGCGCAGCAGGAGCAGACGCAGCAGGCACCTGGGCAGTCCGGCGCCCGCCGTGCTCCGGTCCCCGGGCGCTACGGCGAGGCGGTGGTGCGTGAGATCCTCGGCGCCCAGTTCATCGAGGAGACGTCACTGACCGAGGGGACGATCTGATGTACGACGGCATCGTGCAGGACCTCATCGACGAGTTCGGACGCCTGCCCGGCATCGGTCCGAAGTCGGCGCAGCGGATCGCGTTCCACATCCTCCAGACGGAGTCGTTCGACCCGAGCCGGCTGTCCGAGCTCCTGGCGGACGTCAAGGAGCGGGTCCGCTTCTGCGAGATCTGCGGCAACGTCACCGAGAACGTGCAGTGCAGCATCTGCCGTGACCCCCGTCGCTCCCCGGCGACGATCTGCGTGGTCGAGGAGGCGAAGGACGTCGCCGCCATCGAGCGGACCCGCGAGTTCCGCGGGCTGTACCACGTGCTCGGCGGCGCGATCAGCCCGATCGACGGCATCGGACCGGACGACCTCCGGATCCAGCAACTCATGGTGCGGCTCGCCGACGGCACGGTGGACGAGGTCATCATCGCCACGGACCCGAACCTGGAGGGTGAAGCGACCGCGACCTACCTCAGCCGCTTGCTCGTGCCGATGGGCATCCGCACGACCCGTCTGGCGTCGGGCCTGCCGGTCGGCGGCGACCTGGAGTACGCCGACGAGGTCACGCTCGGCCGGGCCTTCGAAGGCCGACGGGTCGTCGGCGGCTGAGCGGACCGCAGCCGGGCCGTCCGGGGACGGGGCGACGCGCTCGTCCACGCGGGATCGTTGCGTCGCGACCCGCTCGGACGCAACATCCGTGGAACACCGTCTACGATTGTCGAGCCGCGTGACGTCGCGGTGAACCGTCCCCAGGAGTGCGTGCCCGTGGCCTTGATCGTGCAGAAGTTCGGTGGTTCGTCCGTCGCGGATGCCGAGAGCATCAAGCGCGTCGCGAAGCGCATCGTCGAGACGAAGAAGGCCGGCAACGACGTCGTCGTGGCGGTGTCCGCGATGGGCGACACGACCGACGAACTCGTCGACCTGGCGCACGAGGTCACGCCGATCCCGGCGGGCCGCGAACTCGACATGCTCCTCACCGCGGGCGAGCGGATCTCGATGGCCCTCCTCGCGATGGCGATCAAGAGCCTCGGCGTCGAAGCCTCGTCGTACACGGGCAGCCAGGCGGGCATGCTGACCGACGCCCAGCACGGCAAGGCCCGGATCGTCGACGTCACCCCGAAGCGCGTCCGCGAGGCGCTCGACGCCGGCCACGTCGCGATCGTCGCCGGCTTCCAGGGCTTCAACCGCACCACGGGGGAGATCACCACCCTCGGCCGCGGTGGCTCCGACACGACCGCCGTCGCCCTCGCGGCAGCGCTCGACGCCGACGTCTGCGAGATCTACACGGACGTCGACGGCATCTTCACCGCCGACCCCCGCATCGTGCCGAAGGCCCGCAAGATCGACCGGGTCACCACCGAGGAGATGCTCGAGCTCGCAGCGTCCGGTGCGAAGGTCCTCTACATCCGTGCCGTCGAGTACGCCCGTCGGCACGGTGTCACCCTGCACGTCCGTTCCTCGTTCAGCAACGCCGAGGGCACCATCGTCTACAACCCTGCCGAGGGGGAAACCGTGGAAGAACCGATCATCACCGGCATCGCCGGCGACCTCTCCGAGGGCAAGATCACCGTCGTCGGTGTGCCCGACCAGCCCGGGAAGGCGGCCGAGATCTTCACGATCGTGGCGCGTGCCGGCGCGAACATCGACATGATCGTGCAGAACGTCTCGGCGGCCTCGACCGGCCGGACCGACATCTCGTTCACGCTGCCGAAGGACCAGGGCCAGAGCGTCCTGACGGCGCTCGAGGTCTCGAAGTCCGACATCGGCTACGAGGGCATCCAGTACGACGACCAGATCGGCAAGCTCGCCCTGGTCGGTGCCGGCATGCGGACGAACGCCGGTGTCTCGGCCCAGCTGTTCCGCGCGCTGCACGACGCGTCGATCAACATCGAGATGATCTCGACGTCGGAGATCCGGATCTCGGTCGTCACCCGCGCAGACACCCTCAACGAGGCGATGCGGGTCGTGCACGAAGCATTCGGCCTGGACGCCGACAACGAAGCCGTCGTCTACGCCGGCACCGGCCGCTGAACCCGAGCAGGAGCACCATGACCGACACCCAGCTGACCGTCGCCGTCGTCGGCGCCACCGGCCAGGTCGGCGCCGTGATGCGCCGTCTGCTCGAGGAGCGCGACTTCCCGGCGGACACCGTCCGCTTCTTCGCGAGTGCCCGTTCCGCGGGGACGAGCCTGCCGTTCCGCGGTCAGCAGATCGTGGTCGAGGACTCCGAGACCGCTGACCCGTCCGGCATCGACATCGCGCTGTTCTCTGCCGGTGCGACCGCTTCCCGCTCGCTGGCGCCCCGGTTCGCCGCCGCCGGCGCGCTCGTCATCGACAACTCGAGCGCCTGGCGACTCGACCCGCAGGTCCCGCTCGTGGTCAGCGAGGTGAACCCGGATGCGATCGACGCCGCCGAGAAGGGCATCATCGCGAACCCGAACTGCACGACGATGGCGATCATGCCGGTCCTCAAGGCGCTCGACACCGAGTCCGGACTGCGCCGCCTGGTCGCGACCACCTACCAGGCGGTCTCCGGCAGCGGGCTCGCTGGGGTCGAGGAACTCCTCGGTCAGGCCCGCGCCGCGCTCGAGCAGGACACCGCGGCGCTCACCCACGACGGGTCGGCCGTGACGTTCCCGGAGCCGGTCAAGTACGTCCGTCCGATCGCCTTCGACGTCATCCCGCTCGCGGGCAGCATCGTCGAGGACGGCTCGGGCGAGACCGACGAGGAGCAGAAGCTCCGCAACGAGAGCCGCAAGATCCTCGCCCTCCCGGACCTGCTCGTCGCGGGCACCTGCGTCCGTGTGCCCGTCTTCACCGGTCACTCGATCTCGGTGCACGCGGAGTTCGACCGTCCGCTCTCGCCCGAGCGCGCCACCGAGCTGCTCGCGGCGGCCCCGGGCGTCGAGCTGTCCGACGTCCCGACCCCGCTGCAGGCGGCCGGGCAGGACCCGACGTTCGTCGGTCGCATCCGCGCCGACCAGTCCGCTCCGGCCGGCCACGGCCTCGTCCTCTTCGTCAGCAACGACAACCTGCGGAAGGGTGCGGCGCTGAACGCCGTGCAGATCGCCGAGGTCGTCGTCGCACGGCGCGCAGTCCGCGCCTGACGCATCGCGGAACCGCACTGACGGCGGCACGTCCGCCGGACGGGAGGCCCGTCACCAGCTGGTGACGGGCCTCCCGTCCGTCTTCGGGCACGGCGGGCCCGTCGTCAGCGGTCGGAGGTAGGCTCGACGGGTGGCAGTGAAGCAGGTGGACCCGATCGATGTCGTCCTCGTCGGGGGAGGGATCATGAGCGCCACGCTCGCCGCGATCATCCACCGACTCGAGCCGGACTGGAAGATCCGCGTCTACGAGCGCCTCGGCTCGGCCGCCCAGGAATCGTCGAACCCGTGGAACAACGCCGGGACGGGCCACTCCGCGCTCTGTGAACTGAACTACACGCCGGAGCTGCCCGACGGTCGCGTCGAGATCGCGAAGGCCGTGACGGTGAACGAGCAGTTCCAGGTGTCGCGCCAGTTCTGGTCGCACCTGGTCGAGGACGGCACGCTGCCCGACCCGAAGAGCTTCATCAACCCGACGCCGCACATCTCGTTCGTCTGGGGTGCGGACAACGTCGCCTACATGCGCGCTCGCTACGAGGCGATGAAGGACCACCCGCTGTTCGCCGGCCTCGAGTACAGCGAGGACGCTGAGCAGATCCGCAAGTGGGCGCCGGCGCTCATCCCCGGCCGCAAGAAGGACCAGCCGATCGCGGCGACGTACTCCGCAGCCGGTTCCGACGTCGACTTCGGTTCGCTCACCCGGCAGCTCTTCGACCAGCTCGAGATCGCCGGGCTCGAGTTCGAGCCGTCCCACCGCGTCACGAAGATCGTCCGCTCGAAGGTGTCCGACGGGTGGGTGCTCGACGTCCGCAACGAGGTCGGTCGCACCAAGCAGCGCATCGCCGCGGACTTCGTCTTCGTCGGGGCCGGCGGCGGGGCCCTGCAACTCCTGCAGAAGTCCGGCATCCCGGAGATCCGCGGGTACGGCGGGTTCCCGGTGTCCGGTGAGTTCCTGCGCACCGACGACCCGGAAGTCGTGCAGAAGCACTCGGCGAAGGTGTACGGCAAGGCGAGCGTCGGCGCTCCGCCGATGTCCGTGCCGCACCTGGACACCCGCATCGTCGACGGCAGCGCCTCGCTGATGTTCGGCCCGTACGCGGGCTTCAGCCCGAAGTTCCTCAAGCAGGGCTCGGTCCTCGACCTGTTCACCTCGATCCGCCCGCACAACCTGCTGCCGATGCTCGCGGTGGCGTTCTCGAACTTCGACCTGGTCAAGTACCTGATCGGGCAACTCCTCGCCTCGAAGCAGACGAAGTTCGACGCGCTCCGCGACTTCATGCCCGCTGCCGAGCCGGAGCACTGGCACCGGATCACGGCCGGGCAGCGCGTGCAGGTCATCAAGCCTGACGAGGACAAGGGTGGCGTCCTGCAGTTCGGGACCGAGGTGATCACGTCGGCGGACGGATCGATCGCCGGGTTGCTCGGGGCCTCGCCGGGTGCCTCGACGGCCGTGCCGATCATGCTGAGCCTGCTCCGCAAGTGCTTCCCGGACCGATGGGACGGCTGGCAGGGCGCGGTGCACGAGATGGTCCCGACCTACGGGCAGGACCTGGGTGACGACGCGGCGCTCGCTGCCGCCACGCTCGACCGCACGGCGGCGGTCCTCGGCCTGCACCGCTGACCTCCGCGGTGTTGCGCCGCGTTCGAACGTGTGTTCGAATGGAGGCATGCGGTGGGACGGACAGGCGATCACGGCCGAGCGGAGCGACATGCTCCCCGGGCTCGAATCGAACAGCGGATTCGTCCGCAGTGTGACGACGCCGGAGTTCGCCGGAGTGACCTTCCACGAGGTCCTGGCCAAGTCCGCGTTGAACAAGGTCGGCGGAGCGGACGGTGGCACCTGGGGGATGACCATCAACCCCTACCGGGGGTGCAGTCACGCGTGCGTGTACTGCTTCGCCCGTCCGACCCACACCTACCTGGAGTTCGACGGCGGCGCGGACTTCGACCAGCAGATCGTCGTCAAGACGAACGTGGCGGACGTCCTGACGCGCGAGCTGGCGAAGCCGAGCTGGGACCGGCACCCGGTCGCACTCGGGACGAACACCGACCCGTACCAGCGCGCGGAGGGCCGGTACCGACTCATGCCCGGCATCATCCGGGCGCTCGCGGACTCGGGGACGCCGTTCAGCATCCTCACGAAGGGCAGTCTGCTCCGCCGGGACATCCCGCTCCTCGTCGAGGCGGCGAAGTCGGTGCCCGTCGACATCGCCATGTCCATCGCGGTGTACGACGACGACCTGCAGCAGTCGGTCGAGCCGGGCACCCCCACGACCTCGGCACGACTGGCGACCGTCCGCGCCGTCCGTGACGCCGGGCTCGACTGCTCGGTCTTCCTCATGCCGGTCCTGCCGTACATCACGGACACCCGGGTTCACCTGCAGGACGCCGTCGGGCGCGCGGCGGCATCCGGTGCCACGAGCCTGATGTACTCGGCGCTGCACCTCAAGCCGGGCATCAAGCCGTGGTGGTACGAGTGGCTCGGCCGCACGCATCCGGACCTGGTCGGCCGGTACCGGGCGATGTACCTCGACAACACGTACGCGCCGAAGGACTACCGGCGCTGGTTGGCGGAGCGAGTTCGACCGATCCTCCGCGAGCACGGGCTGTCGCTCGGACAGGTCGACCCCGCGACGGGCTCGATGGGCTTCTCGGACGACGCCGTCCCGCGCACGTCCGACCAGTCGCCGCTGAAGCGCGCGGACCCCGGGTACGCCCACCGGGCCGAGTACCGGCCGACGAACGGGCAGCGTCCGGTCGTGGTGTCGTCACCGCCGTCGATCCCGCTCCGGCCGGAGCCCTCCGTTCCGGGCGCGACACGGTTGTTCTGAGTCGCTGCCGGTCCAGGATCCCGTGTCCGGGGGACAGCGGAGGGTCGGTGGTCGCCGCTACCATGGTCCGGTCTGCCGCCTGAGGATCTGATCGGGGTACACCACCTCGTGCATCGTGGTTGGATCGGAAGTGGCGCCCCCGCAGCTGAACGGCCTCCCCAACGGTCGTCCGATGCGGAGAGCACTCGCTGGTCGGGTGCTCCGTGACCCATCGACAGCACGGAAGGACAGCCCGGTGCTCGGCATCCCCACGCATCTCGCCCCTCGGGTGAACGCGTGGTCGACCGTGCGCGCCTTCCACGCGGCAGCCATCGGGTCCCTCGCGGCCGCGGCGCTCCTGCTGCTGCTCTACCGACTCGACGCCCCGGACGACCACGTCCTCGGTGCGGTCCTGGCCGTCGTGCCGATGCTCGTGATGATCGGCTTGCACACCCACGTCGGCACCTGGCGCTCCGGTGCGGCGTTCCTCGTCGTCGGCGGGATCTGCGCGTGGTGGTTCGCAACCGTCGTGCAACGCGAACTCACCGACGTGCCCTGGGTGAGCTCGTACCTGCTGTCCCTGGTCGTGGTCCCGCTCGTCCTCATCGGCGGCGCCGGGAGCGGGACCCTCCGGGTCGTCCTCTGGTCGGTCTCCGGGTTCGTCGTCGGACGAGTCGTCACCGCGATCGCGGCCGTGCAGTCCGGTGGGCCGGACCACCCCCTCGTCCTCGCCTGGGTCACGCTCGGTTTCGTGATCGCGCTCGTCGGCGCCGTCAGCCGGTCGACCGCGCGCTCGGAGCGCGTCCAACCCGAACTGCTGCGATCGGCGCGCGAAGAGCACGTCACCGCGTACCGAGCCGGCATCGAAGCCGAGGCCGCCGCGATCCTGCACGACACCGTCCTCAACCACCTCAACGCCATCGCCCTCGCTCCCGCCGGTCCGATGGACGAACACCTCGCCCGCACGATGGAGTCCGACGTCGCGATGCTCACCGGGCGGGCCTGGCTGGCGGGCGACACCACCGCGGCGGACGGTGCCGGTCCGGCCGACGCGACGTCGGACGGAGTGGCGGCGTTCGAGCGCATGCTCGACGAGCAGCGGGCCTCGGGCCTCCAGATCACCGTGACGGGCGACCCCACGTCGGTCGGACGGTTGGACGCGCACGCGATGACCGCGGTCGTCCGTGCCGTCGGACAGTGTCTGGCGAACGTGCTGAAGCACGCCGGCACCGACGCCGCCGAGGTCAGCGTCTTCGACGACGGTGTCGCCTGCACGGTGATGGTCGTCGACGACGGCCGCGGGTTCGACGAGCAGGCGACCGGGGCGGACCGGATGGGGCTCCGCAACTCCGTCCGTGAACGCATCGGGCGCGTCGGCGGTGACGTCCAGGTGTGGTCGTCGCCCGGGTCCGGCACGAGCGTCATGATGAGCGTGCCGTACGCTGCGCCGGTCGGTTCGGCGACGATCCTGCACCTCGCCGGGGACGACGACGTGGAGCGTGCATCGTGAGCGGCGGCCGGAAGGTCGACGGACGCACCGGCGGGAGCCGGACCGCGCAGCAGTACGACCCGCTCGGTGCGATGGGGTCGCGGCCCCTCGCGGTCGTGATCGGCGCCGGCGGGGTGCTCTGGGCGACGCTGGTGTCGCTGTTCGACCGTGACGTCGTCGGCGCCCCGACCGTCAGCGCCCTGACGGTCCTGCTGCTGGCCGCCTCCGCGGTCGTGGTGATCAGTGCCTCCAGCCCGTTCCGTGCGCCGTTCACCCGCTGGGCGTTCGT
This sequence comes from Curtobacterium sp. MCPF17_001, assembly GCF_003234615.1. NCBI lineage: Bacteria > Bacillati > Actinomycetota > Actinomycetes > Micrococcales > Microbacteriaceae > Curtobacterium > Curtobacterium sp. MCPF17_001. The sequence goes on along the minus strand of NZ_QKSL01000007.1, from coordinate 91,211 downwards.
CGCACACGTCGCCCTGCTCTCCGCCGCGACCGTGACAAGTGCGGCGGCGCAGTGGGGGCCGGACCGCTCCCTGGTCAACGACTTCATGGTGCTGCTCTCCGCGATCGGTATCGTCGCGGTCGCGCCGTACCGACCGTGGACCGATCTCGTGGTCGGTGGGGCCGTGCTGGCGGCGGTCGACGCGGCGACCGCCGGCACGGTCGCGGCCGTGTACCCGGCGGGCGTGCCGGTCAGCGTGGGTGCGTTCCTCGCCGCAGCGCCGACCCTCGTCCTGACCGCCGCGTCGGCCGTGTTCGCGCGGACCTTCGCCGGGTTGGCCGAACGCGTGCAGATCCGCGCCGGTTCCTACTCCGTCGAGCGGGCGGAACGTGACGGCATCACCGCGAGCGTGCAGCAGGACCGGTCCACGATCCTGGCGCGCGACGTCGCGCCGTTCTTCGCCGAACTCCGGACGCGTGCGTCGATCTCCGACGCCGACCGGGAACGGGCCCGTGCGATCGCCGACGGCATCCGCCAGGTGATGGTCGCGGAAGCGGACCGTACCTGGCTCGAGTACGCGGTACGGGTTTCCGGGGACGCCGCGGCGACCGTCCACGACCCCGACGGGCTGGCTGCCGCGATGGACGCTGACCAGCGGACCGTCGTCCGCACGTTCGTGCGGGCCCTGCTCCATGCCGCCACGGTGGACCCGGCCGGCGTGCGCGTCACCGTCGCTCCCGTCGGCGGTCTCGCTCCCGGTCTGGGCGCGGACGGCCCCGCGCTGAGGGCGACGACGAGACCGCGGGTGGCGATGACGTTCGACGTCGCGGTCGCCGACTCGGACGTCGGCATCCACCGGACCTTCGACCCCTACTTCGCCGTCCTCCGCGTGACGTTCCCCGACACCGACGTCGCCGTCCGGCCATCGTCACTGACATTAAGGTTCTCGTATGACCAGCACTGACCCGAACCGGCTCGTGGAGGGCGGTCCGTCGTTGCCGACCCCGGGTGCGCGCCGGGTGCGTCTGGCCATCCTCGACGACCACGAGGTCCTGCTCGACAGCCTCTCCAGCTGGATCGCGGTGAACGCCTTCGACTTCGACCTGGCCCTCACCGCGCACACCTGGCTCGAGATGGTGCACAGCGACAGCTTCCCGACCGACCTGGTGTTCCTCGACTTCCAGCTGAAGGAGCCCGTCTCGATCGAGGCCCGCGTCCGCACCTGCCGTGCCGCCGGCGCGAAGGTCATCGTGCTCTCGAGCGTCGACGCCCGCGAGTCCCGCGACCGGTCCCTGGCCGCCGGTGCAGCTGCCTTCCTGTCGAAGTCGCTGCCGATGCGCGAGGTCATGGACATCGCGCGCGAGGTCATGGGTGTCGCCCGTGAGACTCCCGCACAGCGCGAATGGCGGCCGCTGCCGACCGGGGCGAGCGCTCACCAGCGGCCGAAGCTCAGCCACGGCGAAGAGGAAGCACTCCGCCTCTACGTCTCCGGGTACTCCACGAACGAGGTCGCCGCGCAGATGAACGTGCAGTACGAGACCGCGAAGACCTACCTGCGCCGCGTCCGGGAGAAGTACGCGAAGGTCGGTCGTCCGGCGTCCAAGAAGTCCGACCTGATCCGTCGTGCGGCGGAGGACGGCTTCCTCGCGTAGTGGCGAAGCTCTACTTCCGTTTCGGCGCGATGAACAGCGGCAAGAGCACCGGACTCCTGCAGGCCGCCTACAACTACGAGGAGCGCGGCCAGCGCGTCCTGCTCGCGAAGCCCGCGGTCGACACGAAGGGTGACCGCGAGATCGTCTCACGGCTCGGTGTGACGCGGACCGTCGACGTCGTCCTGCCGGCGGACGCCGACGTCCGGGCTGCCGTCGCCGATGCCGGTGCGACCGACCCGGAGTCGGCGCGCCTGGACGGCATGGTCCGACCGGTCAGCTGCGTGCTCGTCGACGAGGCGCAGTTCCTCACCCCGCGTCAGGTCGACGACCTGCTGCGCATCGCCGTCCTCGACCAGATCCCGGTCCTGGCGTACGGCATCCGCACCGACTTCCGCACTGAGGCGTTCCCGGGCAGCCGACGTCTGCTCGAGGTCGCGCACTCCCTCGAGGAGCTGAAGACGATCTGCCGCTGCGGACGGAAGGCCGTCTTCAACGCGCGGAAGATCGACGGGCAGTTCGTGTTCGACGGGTCGCAGGTCGCCATCGACGGCGCCGACGTCGAGTACGAGTCCCTCTGCGCCAACTGCTACCTCACGGAGTCCGGCGGGCGACTGGACGGCGAGACCGGGCACTGACAGCGGGGCCGGACGGGAGGCGCGGAATGGTCGCGGGTCGTCCCACGTTGGCTTCGTCATGAGCGACGCACCCCTGCACCTTTCCGTCCTCGACCTCGCCACGCGCGAGTACGGCCAGTCGAACACCGAGGCCCTGCAGGGCTCGATCGACATGGCCGTCCGGGCCGAGCAGCTCGGCTACGAACGCTTCTGGGTCGCCGAACACCACGGCATGCCCGGGATCACCTCGTCGGCACCCGCCGTCCTGCTCAGCGCCGTGGGAGCTGCCACCTCCACCATCCGCATCGGCTCCGGTGGCGTGATGCTGCCGAACCACGCACCCCTCGTCATCGCCGAGCAGTTCGGCACCCTGCGCGCGCTGTACGGCGACCGCGTCGACCTCGGCATCGGCCGCGCACCCGGGACGGACGGTGCGACGGCGATGGCCCTGCGTCGCACGGACCGACTGGACGTCGACGACTTCCCGCAGCAGCTCGCCGACCTGGTCGGGTTCTTCACCGGCATGGAGGAGTCGAACCCGCTCTCCAGGATCCGCGCCGTCCCCGGCTACGGCGACGTTCCCGAGTTCTGGCTGCTCGGTTCCTCCGGCTACAGCGCACAGGTCGCCGGTGCGCTCGGGATCGCCTTCGCGTTCGCGCACCACTTCGCCTCGGACAACACCGAAGCAGCCCTCGCGCTCTACCACCAGTCGTTCCGACCCTCCCGCTTCCGGTCCGAGCCGCTCGCCCTGATCGGCGTGCAGGTCGTCACTGACGAGGACCCGGGCGTGGTCGATGAGCAGAGTGCCCCGGGCATGATCTCGTTCATCCGGATGCGTCAGGGGACGAAGCCCGAGCCGGTGTCGATGGACGAGGCCCGCGCCTACCAGTTCTCGGACCTCGAGCGTCGGTTCATCGCCGCGCGCACCGAGCGTCAGGCGTACGGCACGCGGGACGAGGTCGCGGCGAAGATCAACGACCTGGTCGAGTCCACCGGTGCGGACGGCGTGATCGTCGCTCCGGGAGCGGCGCAGTCGCGTTACCGGCACCAGGCGCTCGAGGTCGTCGCCGGACTGCACGCCGAGGGGCGGCTGGTCCGCGCGGGCGTCGCGGTCGGCTAGGGAGCGGGTTCGCCGGGTGCGGGCAGCCTCCGCGCGGATCCGTCGTGTTGCAACCGGTTCGCGCCGCGGGAGACCGTGGTGCGGACCGGTTCTCGTTGTGCGGCGGCGGAGGCCGAGGCGGTGCCGGGGCGATGGCTCCGGCGGGAGGTCCGGACCGACCCCTGGGATGCAGAACGGCCCTGGAACGCAGAACGGCCCTGAAACGCAGAACAGCCCGGGGATACAGAACGGCCCTGGTTCCGAGTGGAACCAGGGCCGTGGCTGTCGGGGTGACAGGATTTGAACCTGCGACCTCGTCGTCCCGAACGACGCGCGCTACCAAGCTGCGCCACACCCCGCGGTGTGGTCACTCCGTTCCCGGAGCAACCCCAGAAGTCTACCCGATGTTCGGGGGTGCTCACGACCACGCTGTACCGGCCGGGCGCGTCGCGGTCCAGCTGCGACGAGGCGGGTCGAGCCGCGCCTCCAGTCCGTGCCGCGCGGCCGGTCGCGGTCCCCGCGGACCGGTGCGGGGATCCCGGACGCGAAAGCGACAGAACGGCGCCGCCGTACCGCGCACATCTGTCGCTTTCGGCCAGTGGACTACAACGCGCACGACTCCGCGGAGGCGCCGACGGGTGCCGGAACGTGTGCGCGGGAACGCCGAGGCACAGCGCGACGTGTCGGCGCGGCGTCAGCCTCGGGCGGTGAGGGTGACGACGACGGCCTCGGGCCGCACCGCGAACCGGATCGGGGCGTAAATCGAGGTCCCGAGACCGGCCGAGACGTTGAGCCATGACCAGTGCGTGCGGTTCTGCCACTGGTGCAGACCGCTGGCGTACCGACGGGGGAGGTCCGAGTTCGTGACCAGTGCCCCGATCCCGGGGACCGCGACCTGGCCGCCGTGGGTGTGTCCGGCGAACACGACGTCCGCACCCTGTGTGACGAAGGCGTCCAGCACGCGGCGGTACGGCGCGTGCGTGACCCCGATGGAGACGGGGGAGGGGCCGGATTCGTCCTCGGACCAGGGGACCTCGGAGCGCATCTCGTCGACGTTCGCCGGCAGCAGGTCCAGGCGGTCCCAGTCCCGGTGCGCGTCGGAGGTGCCGAAGAGCTCGAAGCGTGAACCGCGGACCTCGATCGCGCGGGCTTGGTCATTGAGGTCGAGCCACCCGAGCGACTCGAAGAACGCCGTCTGCCGGTCGACGTCGAGCCGGACCGGCTGGGTCTCCGGCCGCATCGAACTCGGGCCGGAGAGGTACTTCACGGGGTTGCGCGGCGACGGCGCGAAGAAGTCGTTCGAGCCGTACACGAAGGCACCGGGGACACCCCGGAACGGCTCGAGGGCGTACTCGACGGCAGCGTTGGCGGTCTCGTGCCCGAGGTTGTCGCCGGTGTTCACGATGAAGTCCGGCTCGACCAGGCTGAGATCGCGGATCCACTGCTGCTTGTCGGCCTGCCACGGCGCCATGTGGATGTCGGAGAGGTGCAGCACCGTCACGTCCCGAGAACCCGCGGGTAGGACGGGGACGGTCTCCCACCGGATACCGAACCGTCGACGCTCGACCAGTGACCCCCACGCAGCAGAGGCGACGCCAACCGCGGCACCCGCGGCCAGGACGCCGAGGGCGCCGCGGCCGCGCGTCATCGGCAGGCCTTCGGAGCCTTGCCGTCCTTGTTGCCGAACAGCTTCAGGGTCACGCCGCTGCCCTTGGCGACAGCGGTCCCGGCGCCCGGGGCGATCGCCGCCACGGTGCACTCGTTCTTGCCGTCGCCACGCTCGTAGTCGCCGGCTATCGCAACGTTCGTGAACCCGGCCCCCGACAGTTCGGAACGAGCGTCGTCGACCTTCTCGCCCCCGACGTCGGGCACCGAGGCCTGCGAGCCGTCCGTGGTGAAGACGGTCACGCTCGAGCCCTTGGAGAGCTGCAGACCCGCCGCGGGGCTCGTGGTGGAGACCGTCCCCGCGGTCCCGCCGCCTGCCTGGACGCCACCGTCGACGTAGGTCAGTCCTGCGTTGGCCAGCGCCGCTCGTGCTGCGTCGGGTGTCTGACCGGCGACGTTCGGGACGGTGATGCTGTTGCCGCGGATCGCCGCTGCGGACGGGGTCTCGAACTGACCGCCCGGGTACTGGGTGTTCGCGACGGTCTGGGCCTGTCGCCAAAGTGCCGTACGGGAGCCGGCGTAGGCGCCGTTCGGGCCGTAGACGAACCGGAGGTTCTGCTTGCCGACCGTGTTGCCCAGCCAAGCAGCGGTCGCGACCTTCGTCGACGCACCGACGATCCAGATCTGGTCGGCGTCGTCGGTCGTGCCGGTCTTCGCGAACTCGTCGTAGCCGTCGGGGGTGCGACCGCCGGGGGCCGTACCGATCGTGAGGACCTTCTTGAGCGCGAAGATCGCGGTCGCGGTGACCTGTGGGTCGACGGCCTGCGTGCATTCCTTCGGCTGGCCGCCGAGCGACTTGCCGTCCGCGTTCGTCACGTTGTCGATCGCGATGGGCCGGCAGAAGTTGCCCTTGTTGGCCAAGCCGGCGTAGGCAGCCGCCATGGTCAGCGGAGCGATGTAGTTCGTGCCGAGGACGAACGAGGCGTTCGTCTTGACTGCGGAGGTCGTGGGCTTGGACATGTCGTCGGCGTACTCGGTGGAGGTCGCACGCGGCTTCGCGAGGTGGACACCGAGGCTCTCCGCGGTCTTGCGGATGTCACAGAAGTCGAGTTTCTGGGCCATCTGGACGTAGGAGTTGTTGATCGACCGGTAGGTGGCGTTCTCGACGGTCATGTTGCCGCCTTCGCCGGGGGCGTCGTTCCGCACCGGGTAGTTGACGTTCAGCGGAGCATCGCACTGGGTGAAACTCGAGAAGGTGCGCGGCGTGCCGTTCACGATCTCCTGCAGGCCGTGCCCGTTCTGCAGCCAGTTCAACAGGGTGAACGGCTTGAACGTCGACCCCGTCTGGAAGCCCTCGCCACCGCCGTACTTCTGGTCGACGCTGAAGTTGATGCCGGTGTCGGTGGCCGGCGCGCAGGCGTTGGGGTCAGCACCCTCCGTGCCGCAGGCGGCGAGCTGGTTGTAGTTCTTGTTCTGCACCATCGTCAGCACGCGACCGGTGTCGGCCTCGACCGAGTTGAGGACGCCGCCCAGGGCGAACCGGGACTCGGTGTTCGGGGCGTACGCGTTGATCAGGTCCTTCTGCGCGTTGTTCAGGTCCAGGTTCAGCGTGGTCTGGATCGTGTAGCCACCGTTGCGCCAGGCGGCGTCGCGCTGCTTCTGCGTCGCGCCGAGCTGCGACATCTCCTTGACTACCTGCACCGCGTAATCGCAGAAGAACTGCGCGCCGTTGCCCGCCGCGGCCTTGCAGCCCTGCGTCGGGTCGGTCAGGTGCACGTAGTCAGCCGGCTTGGACTTGATGGCCTCGTCGAACTGCTTCTCGTCGATGTGCTTCTGCGCGTACATCGACTTGAGGATGACGTCACGTCGGGCGACGTTGGCGTCGTAGAACTTGGGGTCGGACAGGTTGCGGGTGTTCGGGGACTGCACGATCGCCAGGATCGACGCGCCCTCGGCCGGCGTGAGGTCGGTGGCGTTCTTGCCGAAGTAGTGCTGGGCTGCCGCCTGGACGCCGTACGTCTGGTCGCCGAAGAAGGCGATGTTGAGGTACCCGGTGAGGATGTCCTTCTTCGAGTACTTCTTCGCGAGCCCGATCGCGAGCTTCATCTCCTCGAGCTTGCGGGAGACCGAGACCTTCGTCGCCTCGTTGTAGGCCTTGAGGCGCTCCTCCGGGGTCGGGAGCTCGAGGGCCTGCTGCATCTTGATGTTGCGGACCAGCTGCATGGTCAGCGTCGAGCCACCGCCCGAATCGCCGAGGCCACCGCCGGCGACCGTGCCCACACCGGCGCGGACCAGCGAGGTCATGTCGACACCGCCGTGGTCCCAGAAGCGCTTGTCCTCGCCGTCGATGGCTGCGTTCTTCAGGTTGTCGCTGATCTGGTCGAACTTGAGCTCCTGGCGGTTCTGGTCGTAGACCGTCGCCAGGTGCACGGGCTTGCCGCCCTGGTAGGCCAGGACCTCGTTGCGCTGGGGGAGGTCACCGAGCTCGATGTACTCGGGCAGGGACTCGAACACACCGATCGTCGAGGTCGTCGTGACACCGGCGACGGCGATGGCCGGCGTGACACCGATGGTGACGAGCAGACCGGCGAGCGCGCTGAAGCCGACGAAACCGATGAAGGCGCCGACTGCGGAGACGGGCTTGGTCCGACGGGCAGACGTCTTCTGGGCAGACATAGGATGCAGCCTAAACGACACCTCGGACTGAAAGGCTGGCAAGGAACCGCATGCGCCGCTGGGAATACCTCACGACTCCGTTGATCATCCACAACACCACTGCCATCCTCAACAACTTCGGTGACGAGGGCTGGGAGCTGGTCCAGGTCGTCACCGGCCCCGAGGGCGGCCTGGTCGCCTACCTGAAGCGTCCGAAGGCCGACGCGTGAGCATCGCGGACCGCCTGCGCGAGCTCGGCCTCACGATCCCGGCCGTCGCGGCCCCGGTCGCCGCCTACGTCCCGGCGGTCGTCTCTGGCCGTCACGTCTTCACGGCGGGGCAGCTGCCCTTCGTCGACGGCGCCCTCCCGGTCACCGGCAAGGTCGGCTCGGAGGTCGACGCCGCGACCGCGACCGCGCAGGCACGTCAGGCCGCGCTGAACGGCCTCGCCGCCGTGCAGAGCGTCGCCGGGTCGCTCGACCGGGTGGCGAAGGTCGTCAAGGTGACGGTCTTCGTCGCCTCGGACCCGTCGTTCACCGGTCAGCCCGGGGTCGCGAACGGTGCCTCGCAGCTCGTCGGCGACGTCTTCGGTGCAGCGGGCGTCCACGCCCGGAGTGCTGTCGGCGTCGCGGTGCTGCCGCTCGACGCACCCGTCGAGGTGGAACTGATCGTCGAGTTGACGGACTGAACCACCGGCGGACGGAAGCCGTCCGCGGACAGCAGGAGAGCCTCCAGACCGACCGGCCTGGAGGCTCTTCCTGCGTCAGCTACATCAGTTCCGCGATGGTCGCCATGATCGTCGGGTCGGCCAGCGTCGTCGTGTCACCGATGCGGCGGCCCTCGGCCGCGTCGCGGAGGAGGCGCCGCATGATCTTGCCGGAGCGCGTCTTCGGCAGCTCGGGGACGATGACGACCTGGCGTGGCTTCGCGATCGGGCCGATCCGTTTGCCGACCCAGTTGCGGAGTTCCGTCGCTGCGGAGTCGCGGTCGACGTCGGCGGCTGCTTCGGCTGTGAGGATCACGAACGCGACCACGGCCTGCCCGGTCGTCTCGTCGGCGGCACCGACGACGGCCGCCTCGGCGACACCCTCGTGTCCGACCAGCGCCGACTCGATCTCGGCGGTGGACAGACGGTGCCCGGAGACGTTCATGACGTCGTCGACGCGCCCCTGCACCCAGATGTCGCCCTGTCCGTCGAGTCGGGCCCCGTCGCCGGCGAAGTACTTGCCGGGGAACCGGGACCAGTAGGTCTCGACGAACCGGTCCGGGTCGCCCCAGATGCCGCGTGCCATCGACGGCCACGGTTCGGTGATGGTGAGGTAACCGCTGCCACCGGGGTCGACGCGGTGTCCGTCGTCGTCGACGATCTCGGCGACGATGCCCGGCAGCGGCGTCTGGGCCGCACCGGGCTTGAGCTTCGTGACGCCGGGCAGGGCGGAGATCATGATCCCGCCGGTCTCGGTCTGCCACCACGTGTCCACGATCGGCGTCCGGTCGTGGCCGATGACCTGCCGGTACCACTGCCACGCCTCGGGGTTGATCGGTTCGCCGACGCTGCCGAGCAGGCGCAGGGTCTCGAGGCTGCGTGCCTCCGGGATCTGACGGCCGGCCTTCATCGCCGCGCGCACGGCCGTCGGAGCCGTGTAGAGGACGGTGACGCCGTACGCGTCGACCAGGTCCCACCAGCGGCCGGGCTTCGGCTCGTCCGGCGTGCCCTCGTAGAGGACCTGCGTCACGCCGTTCGCCAGCGGGCCGTAGACGACGTAGGTGTGCCCGGTGATCCAGCCGATGTCGGCGGTGCACCAGTACACGTCCTTCTCCGGGTGCATGTCGAACACGTTCTTGTGCGTGTACGCCGCCTGCGTCAGGTAGCCGCCCGAGGTGTGCACGATGCCCTTGGGCTTCCCGGTCGTGCCCGAGGTGTACAGGATGAAGAGGGGGTTCTCGGCGGGGAAGGCCTGGGCCTCGTGCTCCGGAGCGGCGGCGGCGAACTCGTCGTGCCACCAGCGGTCCCGGTCGGTCCAGTCGACGTCGTTGCCGCCGCGCTGCACCACCAGGACGTGCTCCACGCTGGCGCTTCCCTCGCCCTGCAGGGCCTCGTCGACCGCCGGCTTGAGGGGTGAGACGGCGCCACGTCGCCAGCCGCCGTCCGCCGTCACGACGACCTTGGCGCCCGCGTCCTCGATGCGGGCGCGCAGGCTCTCGGCGCTGAACCCACCGAAGACGACGGAGTGGATCGCGCCGAGGCGTGCGATGGCCAGCATGGTGACCACGGCCTCCGGGATGAGCGGCAGGTAGACGACGACGCGGTCGCCCTGACCCACGCCGAGCCCTTCGAGCATGTTCGCGGCCCGCTGGACGTCCGCGGTCAGCTGCGCGTACGTGATGGTGCGGGTGTCGCCGTTCGCCCCCTCGAAGTTGATGGCGACGCGGTCACCGTTGCCGGCGCGGACGTGACGGTCGAGGCAGTTCTCGGCGACGTTCAACTCGCCGTCGGCGAACCAGCGGGCGAACGGTGCTGCCGACCAGTCGAGCGCGCTCGTGAACGGCGTCCGCCAGTCCAGCAGTGCTCGGGACTGCTCGGCCCAGAAGGCCACACGGTCGGCGCTGGCCGCGTCGTGCAGGCCGCTGTCGGCGACCGCGTCGGCCACGAACTCCGGGGACGGCGGGAAGGTCGTCTGGTCGTCGTGGATCTGGTCCTGCTGCGGCATCGTCATCGATGTCCTCTCGTCTCGTCCGCCCGGGGCGCGGTCGGACCCACCGAGGCAGTCGACGACCGGGCGCCTACGGAGACTACTCCGGGCGTCACCGCCGCCGAGGCGCCGGTGGACAACTCGGTCACCGGGAATGCTCGGGTGCAGCCTCGCGCAACCGGGAGGCCGATCCACGCGCAGGATCGCGTTCTCCGGTCAGCGGTGTCATCGCATCCCGTTCCTGGGGTACAGTTGTTCCCGCCGGGCTCGTTCCCGGTGGCGCCGGTCAAGATTCCCCCCAATCCGCCGGTGTCCTGGCGGCACCCGTTCCCCCCAACAGGTGCCGCCTCTTCTTTTTCCCGTGGTTCCCTCATGTGTGACGGTGCCCACGCGGCGGGTCCGACCCCGCTCGATCCGCGGCGGGACGCGGAACGGTGAACAGAACGGTCCATCGACGCAGGTGCTCGCCGCGTCCTGGTGAACCTGCGGACAGCGCGGTCCGTGCCCGTCGTGTCCCCCTCTTGGCCGACCGTCGGAGGCTCCGCAGCGTGCTGCATGCGACGGGGTACGGCCGACGAGATCGGGGTACAAGTCCGGCACGATCGGGCCCGCCGGATGCGTTCTCCACCGACCCGGTCTGGAGGCCCGCCCGCCGTCGACCACGCCCGTACCGTCCTCGACATGCACCGGCATCGCGCACCGTTCCTGCCCGGCACACCACGACCGGACCACCAGCGGCAGGCTGCGTCACTCGTCGACTTCGAGGAGCTCGCGCCCCTCGTCGCCGACGACCGTGTCACCGACGTCCTGGTGCTCGGGGGACGCGGGGTGTGGACCGACCGCGGGACGGGCCTCACCGCGGTCGGCGGACTCGTCCTGTCGGAGACTCGGGCTCGCGACCTCGCCCGTTCCCTCGTGGCCCGCGGCGGTCGGCACATCGACGAGACCACGCCGTGTGCGGACGTCCGACACGGCGACGGCATCCGCGTCCACGCGGTCCTCGCTCCGGTGAGCGTCCGCGGCACGGCGATCTCGATCCGGCTGCCACAGGACGCGCTGCCGAGCATCGACCGGCTCGTCGGCGGCGGGTTCTTCGAGCGGGTCCCGCGGACCGTGGTCGACCGCGCCGTGCAGGAACGACGGAACGTCCTGGTCACCGGAGCGACCGGCAGTGGCAAGACGACCCTGCTCGCGGCGATGCTCGGCCTGGTCCCGACCGACGAGCGGATCGTCACGGTGGAGGACGTCGCCGAACTCCGGATCGACCACCCCCACGTCGTCGCGCTCGAAGCACGACAGGCCAACGCCGAGGGTGCCGGCGCGCTCGGCACCGAACGACTCCTCCGGGAAGCGCTGCGGATGCGGCCCGACCGGATCGTCGTGGGGGAGTGTCGGGGCGCCGAGATCCGGGAACTCACGTCGGCACTCAACACCGGGCACGACGGGGGAGCGGGGACGGTCCACGCGAACGGGGTCGGCGACGTCCCGGCGCGGCTCGAGGCGCTCGGGGCGCTCGCCGGTCTCACCCCGGAGTCGCTCGCGCGGCAGGCGGCGAGTGCGTTCGACCTCGTCCTGCACGTGGAGCGTCGGAACGGCGTGCGGCGGCTCGCCGAGGTGGGGCGCTTGGGGGTGGACCGGCAGGGACGGCTCGAGGTCATGCCGTTCTCGATCGGGGCATCCGGGGGACTGGGGATGCCCGGCCGGGAACGGGCGCGACGGGCTCGCGCGGTGCCGGCGGGTCCCCCGGGGGCAGCTGGTGCGGGTGGCGACGGCGACAGCGAGCGGGGAGACAGCGTGATCGCGGGTGGCCCCGGTCCGGTCGGCTCGGCGATCCGCGGTCCCCGTGCCGCCGGCGGAGCACATCGACGGACCCGCGGAGCGTGACGCGGACGGACGACGCGCTCGCCGCGGCGCGGGCGTTGGACCGGGTCGCCGTGCTCGTGTCCGCCGGCGTCCCGCCGTCCCGGGCCGTGGCACTCGTGGCCGGATCCGGGCAGGGAGCGCGCACGGTGTCGTCCGGAGGTCGTCCGGAGATCGACGGAGTGCTCGCCGTGGCGGCACGGACAGGAGCGCCCGTCGTGCCCGCACTGCGGGCGCTCGCGGGGTCGTTGCGGGACCGGGCTGCGGCGGAACGAGCGATCCGTACGGCGACGGCCGGGCCACGGGCGAGCGCCAGGGTGGTCCTGGCGCTCCCGGCGTTCGGCGTGCTGCTCGGTTCGGCATGGGGCGTCGACACCGTCGGGGTGCTCACCGGGACGTCGGTCGGGTGGTGCTGCATCCTCGTCGCTGTGGCCCTCGTGGTCGTGGCCGCGCGGTGGAGCCGCCACCTGCTTGCCGAGGCCTCCGACAGCGGACCGGCACCCGGCCTCCTGCTCGAGGTCTGGGCCGTCGCGCTGTCCGGAGGCGGCGCGTGGACCGACGCGGCGCACACCGTCGAAGCGGTCTACGGCGACCGGGCCTGGCCCGACGCGGACCGGGAGTGCCTGGTCGAGACCCTCGCCCTGGCCGACCACGCGGGGGTCCCGGCGGCCGGTCTCCTGCGTGCCGGCGCCGTCGACCGTCGTGCCGATGCAGCCGCCGAGGGCCTGGTGCGTGCCGAACGACTCGGGGTGCGACTGGTGCTGCCGCTCGGCGTCTGCGTGCTGCCGGCGTTCGTGTCGGTCGGGGTGGTGCCCGTCGTGCTCGGCATCCTCTCCTCCACATCCACAGGCCTCCGTTGAACTCTGCACGGACCCGTCGGCTGGCGCCTGCCGAAGGGCGCGTCCGCCGAAGGTGGATGCACGTCCCCGCGCGAACGCACGTCGCGCGGGGCCGATCACGAGCACCGGATCGACCGGTGCCAGGAGAGAGAGGAACGACGCCATGCAGGAAGGACACCCCGACGCTGCCCCGGACACACCGTCGGCTGGACGAGCACAGCGGCTCGGACGGCATCCGTCGCCGAGCCCACGGCCGCCGGGCCGGTGGTCCGATGACCGGGGATCCGCCACCGCCGAGTACGCCGTCGTCATCCTGGCGGCGGTGGCCTTCGCCGGCGTCCTCGTCGCGGTCATGCGGTCCGGTGAGGTGCAGGCGATCCTCACGGACCTCGTCCGGACGGCGCTCACACCATGAACCAGACGGCGCTCACACCATGCAAGGGGAACGACGCGTCAGCCACGACCGGGACGAGCACCAGGACCACCGCCGGAACCAGCACCAGGACGACGGCCGTGACCGCGGATCGGTGACGGTCGAGTTCGCCCTCGCCCTGCCGGTCTTCGCCGTGGTCTTGGCTGCGGCGATCGCCGGGGTGATGGCCGTCGACGGGCAGGGGCGGCTGCAGACCGCCGCCGCCGTCGCTGCCCGGGCCCTCGCGCGCGGTGACGACCCGGCTGCACGGCAGGCCCTCGAGCGCGCCGACGCCGGCACGGTCCGTGTCGAACGAGCGGGGGGCCTGGTCTGCGTCCGTGCCGGACGACCGGCCGGCACGGGGCCGTTCTCGGATGTCGTGCTGCAGGGGAGCGGCTGCGCCGTGGACGAGGCCGACACCGGTGACCGGTCCTGACGCGACCGGACCGATCCGGACCGCGACGGGGGGCCACCGCGGCGGCCTGCGGTCCAGGAACGCGCGGTCCAGCACGCTGCGGGCCAGCACCCTGCGGGCTGGTGAGCAGGGATCCGCCACGGTGGCGCTCGCGGCCGTCCTCGCGGTGGTCGTCCTCGTGACGGGCTCGCTCCTCGGCGCGGCCGGTCACCGGGTCGGGGCCGCTCGTGCCCGGGGAGCGGCGGACGCGGCGGCGCTCGCCGCGGCGGCGTCGGCCATCGGGCTGGTGTCGGACCCGCCCTGCCGTGCTGCTGGACGCCTCGCTCGGGCCAACGGAGCCGTCCTCGTCGCCTGCGGTGTGGACGGGGTGGTCGCCCGGGTCGAGGTGGCTGCCGGCGGTGGCCTGCTGTCCGCCCACGCCGTCGCCGTGGCCGGCCCACGGCCTGCTGCGGCGACGGCCAGCCGACGCGCCGTGGGCCGCCCGCGCGGTCCAGCCACGTGCGGCGGACTCGCTCCGGCTCCACCGGCCATCCCCACCGGAGTGTGTATGGTGTGCCTGTCGGCCCGCCGGTCACCGAATTCCCGGTCGACCCGGACGCTTCCACGACGTCCGTCGGCCGATCAGCACCATCGATCAAGGAGTCACGTGCCAGGCACGAAGAAGCTCGTGATCGTCGAGAGCCCCGCGAAGGCGAAGACGATCGCGCAATACCTCGGTGACGGATACGACGTCCAGGCGTCTGTCGGACACATCCGTGACCTCGTCGAGCCCAAGAACCTGCCGGCCGAGCTCAAGAAGGGCTCCCTCGGCAAGTTCTCGGTGGACGTCGACAACGGGTTCGAGCCGTACTACGTCGTCTCCGATGCGAAGAAGAAGACCGTCGCGGACCTCAAGCGTGCGCTGAAGGACGCCGACGAGCTCTACCTCGCAACAGATGAGGACCGCGAGGGCGAGGCCATCGCGTGGCACCTGCTCCAGGTGCTGAAGCCCAAGGTGCCCGTCAAGCGCATGGTGTTCCACGAGATCACCAAGGAAGCCATCCAGCGCGCCCAGGAAGCCACGCGGGAACTCGACACCGCGTTGGTCGACGCCCAGGAGACCCGTCGCATCCTCGACCGGCTCTACGGGTACGAGGTCTCGCCGGTGCTCTGGCGCAAGGTCGGGCCGGGCCTCTCCGCCGGTCGTGTCCAGTCCGCGGCGACCCGCCTCGTCGTCGACCGTGAGCGCGAGCGTCTCGCCTTCGTCTCGGCGAACTACTGGGACCTGACGGCGCGCTTCGAGAAGTCCGACGAGGGGGCCTTCACGGCTCGCCTCGCCCGGATCCAGGGCAAGCGCGTGGCCTCCGGTCGTGACTTCGACGACCGTGGTCAGACCACGGCGGACGTCGTCCGTCTCGACGAGGGGTCGGCGAGCTCGCTCTCCGCGGTCCTCGACCGCGCCGGCGACGCCGTCGTCCGCAGCGTCGAGTCGAAGCCGTACACACGCCGACCGGCAGCTCCGTTCACCACGTCGACGCTGCAGCAGGAAGCCGCGCGCAAGCTCCGCTTCTCGGCCCGTCAGACGATGAGCGTCGCGCAGTCGCTGTACGAGAACGGCCACATCACCTACATGCGTACCGACTCCGCGTCGCTGTCGCAGCAGGCGATCACCGCGGCACGCAAGCAGGCGACCGCGCTCTACGGCGCGGACTCGATCCCCGCGAAGCCCCGTTCCTACGCAGGCAAGAGCAAGAACGCGCAGGAGGCCCACGAGGCGATCCGCCCCGCCGGCGACACGTTCAAGACGCCGTCGCAGATGGAGGGTGTCCTCCGCGGCAACGACCTCCGTCTCTACGACCTCATCTGGAAGCGCACGGTCGCGTCGCAGATGGCCGATGCCAAGGGCTCCACCGCGTCCGTGGTGCTCGGGATCGCGTCGACCGAGTCGATCGAGGGCCTGGCGTCCACGGCGAGCGGCACCGACGTCGAGTTCACGGCGTCCGGCACGGTCATCACCTTCCGTGGTTTCCTCAACGCCTACGAAGAAGGCCGCGACGAAGAGCGCTCCTCGGGCGACACCGCGGACGACGCGAAGCTGCCGCAGATGGCCGAAGGCGACCACCTCGGCGTCTCCGACGTGGCGGCCAAGGGGCACGACACCTCCGCACCTCCGCGCTACACCGAGGCCAGCCTGGTCAAGACGCTCGAAGAGCTCGGGATCGGGCGCCCGTCGACCTACGCCGCGATCCTCTCCACGATCATGGACCGCGGGTACGTGACGCAGCGCGGGACCGCCCTCGTGCCGAACTGGATCGCGTTCAGCGTCGTGCGTCTGCTCGAGGACTACTTCGGGGACCTCGTGCAGTACGACTTCACGGCCGAGATGGAGAACGACCTCGACCGCATCGCCAGCGGCGAGGAAGACCGTGTCGACTGGCTCAAGGAGTTCTACTTCGGTGGCGGTGACCAGCGCGGACTCCGCACGGTCATCGACAACCTCGGCGAGATCGACGCCCGCGAGATCAACTCGGTCGAGCTCGCGCCGGGCCTGACCCTGCGCATCGGTCGGTACGGCCCCTACATCGAGACCCCGAGCGACGACCCGGAGAAGCCGCGCCGCGTCAACGTGCCGGAGGACATCGCGCCGGACGAGCTCACCCTCGACAAGGCCCGCGAACTCGTCGAGGCGCCGGTCGTCAGCGACCGCGTGGTGGGCATCAACCCGCAGACGGGCAAGGAGGTCCTGGCGAAGGACGGCCGCTTCGGTCCGTACGTGACCGAGCGCACGCCGGAGCCCGAGCCGTCGGTCGACCCGGCGACGGGCGAGGTCCTGGCGGCTGAACCAGAACCGGCTGCAGAGGCGGCAGCGAGCACGGCGACGGGCGCGAAGACCGCGACGAAGACCGGCACGAAGACCGCCGGCACGAAGACCGCCGCCGCGAAGAAGGCGCCCGCGAAGAAGGCCACGGCCAAGAAGGCAGCGGCCCCGAAGGAGCGTACGGCCTCCCTCTTCAAGTCGATGGACCCGGGGTCGGTCGACCTCGAGACCGCGCTGAAGCTCCTCGACCTCCCGCGCACGGTCGGGACGGACCCGGAGTCCGGCGACGAGATCACCGCGCAGAACGGTCGCTACGGGCCCTACCTCAAGAAGGGCACGGACACCCGGACCCTGCCGAGCGAGGACGCGATCTTCGACGTCGACCTGCCCGGTGCCCTCGAGCTCTTCGCGCAGCCGAAGTACGGCGCCAAGCGTGCCGCGAGCGCGGCGCTCAAGGAGTTCGACGCCGACCCGGTGTCTGGCAAGGCGATCAAGGTGAAGGACGGCCGCTTCGGCCCGTACGTCACCGACGGCGAGACGAACGCCACGATCCCGCGCGGCGAAGAGGTCGAGACGGTGGACTTCGAGCGTGCGGTCCAGCTCCTCGCGGACAAGCGCGCCAAGGGCCCGGTCAAGAAGAAGGCACCGGCCCGACGCGCCCCCGCGAAGAAGAAGTGAGCACGGACGGAGCAGTGCGCACGGACGACTCCCGCGGCTGGTTCATCACCCTCGAGGGCGGTGACGGCGCGGGCAAGACCACGCAGGCCGAGCGCCTCGAGCAGTGGCTCGGGGCGCACGGCCGGCAGGTCGTCCGGACCCGGGAACCCGGTGGCACGGACCTCGGCCAGCGCATCCGCGAGATCGTCCTGCACGACCGCGGCCACGTGACGCCCCGGGCCGAGGCGCTGCTCTACGCCGCCGACCGTGCACACCACGTCGAGACGGTCGTCCGGCCCGCCGTCGCCCGCGGTGACGTCGTGCTGCAGGACCGGTACATCGACTCCTCGGTCGCGTACCAGGGCGTGGCCCGCGGCCTGGGCGCCGAGCAGATCCGGTCGGTGTCGAACTGGGCAGCGGACGGCATGACGCCGGACCTCACGGTGCTGCTCGACCTCGACGTGAGCCTCGGGCGGGCGCGTGTCGCGGCCGCCCGCGGTGACGTGTTCGACCGCCTCGAGTCCGAAGCGGCAACGTTCCACGAGTCCGTCCGGCAGGCCTTCCTCGAGATGGCCCGCGCCGAACCGGAGCGGTTCCTCGTCGTCGACGCCTCCGAGTCGGCCGACGTCGTGCAGGAGCGGATCCGTTCGGCCGTGGCACGCCTGGTCGGGGTCGGTTGATGCTGCGGATCGAGACGACGCGCGGGAGCGCCGACGACCGGCCGGTCCCGTCGGTGGCTCCTGGCAGGATCCTCCCGTGAGCGTGTGGGAGGGCCTGACCGGACAGGAAGAGTCCGTGGCTGCGCTGCGGAGTGCAGCCGAGTCGACCGACGGCACGGGTGGCATGACGCATTCGTGGCTGATCACCGGGCCTCCCGGCTCCGGACGCTCGAACGTCGCCGCAGCCTTCGCCGCCGCCCTGGTCGGCAACGGCCCCGACGACGACCACACGCTGCGTCTGATCACCGCCGGCACCCACCCTGACGTCGCCCGGCTCACCACCCAGCGCGTCATCATCACGATCGACGAGATCCGGCAGCTGGTGACCTCGTCACACTTCTCGCCCTCGGTCGGCCGGTACCGCGTGATGATCGTCGAGGACGCCGACCGGATGACGGAGCGGACCTCGAACCTGCTGCTGAAGGCACTCGAGGAACCGCCGGAGCGCACGGTGTGGATCCTCTGCGCTCCGAGCGAGGCCGACCTGCTGCCGACGATCCGCTCGCGCGTGCGCTCGGTCCGCCTGCGTGTCCCGGGCATCGAGTCGGTCGCCGACCTCATCGTGGCCCGGACCGGCGTGGACCGTGTCCTCGCCACCGATGCGGCGCGTCAGGCGCAGAGCCACATCGGCATGGCGCAACGCCTCGCGACGAGCGAGGACGCCCGTGACCGTCGTCGACGGACCCTGACCACGGTCCTCGCGATCCGCAGCGTCGGCGACGCCGTGAACGCCGCGGCCGCGCTCCTGGCCGTGGCGGACGAGGACGCCAAGGCGATCACGCTCGAGCGTGACGCCGAGGAACGCGATGCAGCACTCCGGTCCCTGGGTGTCCAACCGGGCGGTACCGTCCCGCCGGCGCTCCGGTCCCAGCTCCGGGTGCTCGAAGAGGACCAGAAGCGTCGGGCGACCCGGAGCCTCCGCGACGGCCTGGACCGCATCCTCGTCGACGTCTCCTCGCTGTACCGCGACCTGCTGCTGCTCGGACTCGGCGCTCCCACCGAGCCGGTGAACCTGGCGATCCGTCACGAGCTCGAGCGGGCGTTGCCGTCCGTCCCGCCCGCGGCCGCACTCGAGGTCCTCGACGCGATCGCGACCGCGCGGCAGCGCATCGGTGCGAACGTCGCAGCGCTCCTGGCGCTCGAAGCGCTGCTCGTCACGGTCGCCCGCGCCGTCCGCTGACCGGCTGGCCGGGGTGGCTCGGCCTGGCGATCCCGACAGGCTTCTCAGGCCGTCCGCGATGCTCGGCGTGGGAGGATCGGCGCATGACCGACGCTGCACCGGGCCTCCGCGAACGGAAGCGGCGCGCCACTCGCCTGGCGATCCAGCAGGCCGCGCTGCGCATCGCGATCGAGCACGGTCTGTCCGCGGTCACCGTCGACGAGGTCTCCCGCCGTGCGGACGTCTCGCCGCGGACGTTCTTCAACTACTTCCCGAGCAAGGAGCAGGCGATCCTGGGCGACGACCCGACCCTGCCGCAGGGCGAGGACGTCGAGACCTTCGTCGCCGGTGGCCCGACGGGTGAACTGCTCGCGGACCTCGGCACGCTGCTGGTGCACTCGGCGCACGAACTCGTCGACGAACGCGGGTTGATCGGGGAGCGACAGCAGGTCCTCCGCGCGAACCCCGAGCTCTTCAGCCAGCGGATGGCGTCGATGAAGGAGTTCCAGGCCGGCATCCAGACGGTCGTCGAGCAGCGGTTGCGGCTCGAGGACGGTCTGCCCGAGACCGGTGACCCGACGGGGGACGGCGGTCCGCCTCGGTCGGACGAGGACGACGCGGTGCGCCGCCGCGCCCGCCTGGCGTCACTCGTCGGCATGGCAGCGCTCCGTCACGCCTGGTGGGAGTGGTCCGAGTCGGACGCGGACGCACACCTCGTCGATGAACTCGAGCGGTCCTTCGCCGACCTCGGCGCGCTCGTTTCGCGCTCGCTCGTCTGATCCTGTACAGTGATTTCTCGTGCCGCTCCGGATTCCCGGGGCGTCCGCCGCCTTAGCTCAGTCGGTAGAGCGATTCACTCGTAATGAATAGGTCGTCGGTTCGATTCCGACAGGCGGCTCCGACACCCCCTCGTTCCTCCCGGAGCGAGGGGGTTCTGCGTTGCCCGGGCCGCCAGGCAGGCGAGCGGCCGGGCAGGCGAGCGGCCGGGCAGGCGAGCGGCCGGGCAGGCGCACGGGCGTGCAGGCAATCGAACGAGGCCAGGCAACCCACCAGCCCCACCCGGGAGGCCCGTCACCGGCACTCGTGCACGCGCGCCTCCCACGGACGCAGCGTCCCGGCGACCGGCGGCTCCCCGAGGTTCCCCAGGACGAACGCCCCCACGAGCCTCCCGACCGACTCCGGTAGCTCCAGATCCACCTCGGACAGGTTCGCGACCACGACGAGTGGCGGCTCGCCCGTGTCCGCCGAGGCCCGCGTGAACGCCCACAGTGTCGGGTGTTCCGCCTCGAGCAGTGTGAACGTCCCCAGTCGCACGGTGCGGGAGCGGTGTCGGAGATCGATGAGTCGACGGTGGTGCTCGTACACCGAGCGCAGCCCGGCTGCCCGGTCGCCCGCGACGGTGACGCGCGGCCATCCCTGCCCCATGCCGATCCACGGTCCGGCGGTGGAGAACCCGCCGGCGGGTGTGCTGTCGTCCCACGGGATCGGCGTGCGTGCGTTGTCGCGGCTGCGGAAGGCGAGGGCCTCGAGCGCCTCGGACTCCGGCATGCCGCGGCCGACGGCGCCGCGGAACCAGTTGTGCGACTCGATGTCCCGGTACTGGTCGATGGTGGTGAAGGCCGCGTTCACCATGCCGATCTCGTCGCCCTGGTACACGTACGGGGTCCCGCGGTGCAGGTGCAGCACGGTGGCGAGCAGCGTGGCCGACTCGTACCGGAACGCGAAGGGGTCGCCGCCGGAGGCCGCCGCCCCGAACCGCGACACCGGCCGCGGCTGGTCGTGGTTCGACAGGTACAGCGAGTTCCACCCGCGGTCCTCGAGCCCGGTCTGCCAGCGCGCCAGTGAGCGCTTCAACTCCGGCAGGTCGGTCTCGTTCCGGGTGAACTTCGACGACGGTGCGTGGTCGAGGCCGACGTGTTCGAACTGGAACACCATGTCGAGCTCGTGGCGTTCCGGGTCGGTGAAGAGTGCCGCGTCCTCCACGGTGACACCGGGCATCTCGCCGACGGTGAGCAGGGCCTCCCGACCGGCGAAGACGCGCTCGTGCATCTCCTGCAGGTGCTCGTGGATGCGCGGCTGCATGACGTACGCGTCGCTGTCACCGGAGAGGGCGTCGTCGTCCTTGGCGATGTGGTTGATGACGTCCATCCGGAAGCCGTCGACACCGCGGTCCAGCCAGCGGTTCATCATGTCGTAGACCGCGGCGCGGAGGTCCGGGTTCTCCCAGTTCAGGTCCGGCTGCTGCGGCGTGAACATGTGCAGGTAGTACTGACCGGTGCCGGGGTCCCACGACCAGGCGGGTCCGCCGAAGGCGGCACGCCACCCGTTCGGCTCGTGGCCGTCGACGGGGTCGCGCCAGATGTACCAGTCGTGCTTCGGGCAGGTGCGGGACTGCAGGGCTGCGCGGAACCAGGGGTGTTGGTCGCTGGAGTGGTTGACGACGAGGTCCATGACGAGCTTCATGCCGCGCCGGTGCACCTCGACCAGCAGCGCGTCGAACTCGTCGATGGTGCCGAACAACGGGTCGATGTCCTCGTAGTCGGCGATGTCGTACCCGTTGTCGGCCTGGGGCGACCGGTAGACCGGCGACAGCCAGACGACGTCCACGCCGAGGTCGGCGATGTGGTCCAGGTGCTGCCGCAGCCCGGCGAGGTCGCCGACGCCGTCGCCGTTGCCGTCGGCGAAGCTCCGCGGGTACACCTGGTAGACGACGGCTCCCGTCCACCACGGTTCCGGTCCGGTCACGGCGCCTCCTCGCGTCGGTGCGCGCCCCTACGCGCATGCCCACCAGTGCGTCTGACTGGAGGCCCGTCCTGCGTTCCGGTGTCGGGCCTCCAGTCGGTCGGCTGGTGACCCGCACGGTACTCCGGCGGTCCTGACACCGCTGCACGAGCCCTGTGGACAGCTGGCCTGTCCACAGGGGACGATCTCGCGACGACCTGCGCGGGAGCGGTGGTAGACACGACGCATGGCCATCCGATGGGGAGTACTCGGGACCGGCGGCATCGCCCGGTCCTTCGTCCGCGACTGCAGTGCCGCGGGGGTGGTGTTCACCGCGATCGGCTCACGGACCGACGAGTCCGCGCGGGCCTTCGCGGACGAACACGACATCCCGCACGCGCACGGTGACTACGCCGCACTGGTGGCGGACGACGAGGTCGACGCGGTCTACGTGGCGACGCCGCACTCCCGCCACGCCGAGGACGCCCTGCTCGCGATCGCCGCCGGCAAGCACGTCCTGGTCGAGAAGGCCTTCACGATCACCGCGGAGGAGGCCCGACGGGTCCGCGACGCCGCGCACGACCGCGGTGTGCTCGTGATGGAGGCGATGTGGACCCGCTTCCTTCCGCAGACCGCGATGATGCGGCGGGTGCTCGCCGAGGGACGCATCGGCACTCCCCGACTGGTGCAGGCGACGCACCACCAGGCGCTGCCGACCGATCCGCGGCACCGGCTCAACGACCCGGCTCTCGGCGGTGGCGCGCTGCTCGACCTCGGCGTCTACCCCGTGTCGTTCGCGGTCGACGTGCTCGGCGTCCCGACCGCGGTCGCAGCGTCCGGCACCCTCAGCGACCAGGGAGTCGACACGCAGATGGGCATCGTGATGACCCATCCGGGTGGGGCGCAGTCGACGGTGCACTTCGCCCTGGACCTGCGCAGCCCGAACAGTGCGTCGATCGTCGGCACCGAGGGGCGTATCGACCTCGACCCGACGTGGTGCACGCCGACCACCTGGCGCATCCGGGACGCCGACGGTGCGATCGTGGAGGAGTTCGACGGGCGCGAGGAACTCGCCGGCTACAACCACGAGGCCCGTGGCTTCGAGGCCGCGATCACGGCCGGGGTGCCGGCAGACAGCACCACGCACATCGACCACACGGTCGCGATCATGGCCGTGATGGACGAGGCCCGCCGGCAGGTCGGCGTCGAGTACCCGGCCGATCCCGCGCTCTGAACACCCCCGCAGCCCGTCGACTGACGACGGTGGGCCTGGAGGCACGGACCCGCGTCTCGTAGGATCGCCTGGATGTCCGAGCAGTCACCCCAGCCGCCCACCGGCGGCCCCGTCCACCGTTCCGTCGCAGCCCTGCGCGCCTCCGTCCGCCGGAAGCCGGTGCCGTGGGGAGTCGGTGGGCTCGTCGTCGTCCTCGCGGTCGCCTCCGGCGGTGTGGTCGCGGTGAACGCGGCGACGGCGGACCAGCCCAGCGCGACCGGGTCGGCCAGCGCCTCCCGGACGCCGTTCGCCACCCGGACACCGACGGCAGCCCGGACGGCGACGCCGACTGCGGGACCGACTGCGACCCCGACACCGACCGCGTCGGCGAAGGCCGCCGCCCGCACCTGCTCGGTCGCTGGCGCAGCCTCCGCGAGTGGGCTCGGTCGCTTCGAGGGCTACGTCATGAACGCGGCCACCGGGGAAGAGCTGTTCTCGCGCGACGGTGGGACGCCGGCGCAGACCGGCAGCGTGATGAAGACCCTGACGAGCGCGACCGCGCTGGCGGTCCTCGGTGCCGGGCACACCATCCCGACGACCGTCACCGACGAGGGTGGTGGCACGATCGCCCTCGTCGGACACGGCGACGCGACCCTGACGGCAGGCAACGGCACGGTCTACCCGGGGGCGCCGAGCCTCGCGCAACTCGCCCAGCAGGTGAAGGCGCGGCTCGGCGGCACGCCGGTGACGACGATCGTCGCCGACGGCACCTGGTGGAGCGCATCCGACGCCTGGGACCCGACCTGGCCCGTCAGCGAGCGGACCATCGGGTACCAGCCGAACGTCACCGCGCTGATGGTCGACGGCGACCGCGCGAACCCGGCGGCCGCGACCTCGCCCCGCTCCGAGGACCCGATCGGCCGGGCCGGTGTGGCCTTCCGGACGGCCCTCGCGAACGCCGGCGTCGTCGGAGCGTCGACCGCCCAGGTGACGCAGCGGGCGACGACCTCGCAGAACACGATCGCGCAGGTGCAGTCCCAGCCGGTGTCGACGCTGATCGGGCAGATGATCCCGAACTCGGACAACACCCTCGCCGAGATGCTCGCGCGGGTGTCGTCGAAGCAGGCCGGCGCCGGTGGCACCGCGGCGTCACTGACCGGTGTCTACAGCAGTGCCCTCCGCGGGTACGGCGTGGACCCGTCCGGCATCCGCATCGTCGACGGCTCCGGCGAGAGTGCGTCGAACGCGGTCTCGCCCTCGTTCGTCGCGCACCTCATGGTCCCGGTGACCCGGGGTGACAAGGGGCTCGGGACACTCGCGCAGGTCCTGCCGGTGGCCGGCGTGTCCGGCACGCTCTCGAGTCGGTTCACCGGCGCGAACGCCGTGGCGCGTGGCAAGGTGCACGCGAAGACCGGGTGGATCGACAGCGCGAACACCCTCGGCGGCTACATCGACGCTGCCGACGGCACGAAGTTGACGTTCGCGTTCTACGCCATCGGGTCGCCTCGGGCCGCCGCGCTCCCGGCACTCGACGCGGTCACGGCCGCGGTCTACCGATGCGGAGGCTCGCTCACCGGGTCCTGACCCGACGGGTGTTGGATGGGTGCATGGCCAGGGCACTGCTCATCACCGACGTCCAGAACGACTTCACCGAGGGCGGCGCGCTCGCGGTCGACGGAGGGGCGGCACTCGCCGAGCGGATCACCGCGTTCCTCCGTCGGCATGCGGACGAGTACGACCTCGTCGTCGCCTCCCGGGACTGGCACGACGCCACGGGGGACAACGGCGGACACTTCGCCGTGACCGACAGCGCGGACAGCGCGGACGGACCGGACTTCCGGACGACGTGGCCGCCGCACTGCGTCGCCGACACGCCGGGTGCCGAGTACCACCCGGCCCTCGACCTGTCCTTCGTCGACGTCCACGTCCGCAAGGGGCAGGGTGAGCCGGCCTACTCGGCGTTCGAGGGCACGACCGAAGCCGGGGCCGACCTCGTCGACGTCTTCTTCGACCGCGAGGTCCACGCCGTCGACATCGTCGGCATCGCGACCGACCACTGCGTCCGGGCGTCCGCGCTCGACGGGGTGCACGCGGGCCTCGACGTCTTCGTCTACGAGGACCTCGTCGTGGGCATCGACCCGGCCAGCAGCGACGCCGCGCTCGAGGAGGTCCGCGACGAGGGCGGGCACACCGGGCACAGCGACATGGACGAGGGGCGTCAGCGCCCGGGAGGAGCGGTCCTGTGACCGACGAGCAGACGACCAGCACCACGACCGCCACCAGCACCACGGTCGGTGACGAGCACGTCAGCGTCCCCGACGTGCCCACCGGCCTCTTCATCGGCGGCTCCTGGCGTCCCGCGAGCGGCGGTGCGACCTTCAACGTCCGCGACCCCTCCACCGGCGCGGTCCTCGCGAGCGTCGCGGACGCCACCCCGGAGGACGGCGTCGCCGCACTCGACTCCGCCGTCGCCGCACAGGCCGAGTGGGCGGCGACCGCACCCCGGCGCCGCTCCGACCTGCTCCGACGCACGTTCGACCTCGTGCACGAGCACGCCGACGACATCGCCGCGATCATGACGCTCGAGATGGGCAAGCCGCTCGCAGAGTCCCGCGGCGAGGTGGTCTACGGCGCCGAGTTCCTCCGCTGGTTCTCGGAGGAAGCCGTGCGCATCGGTGGCGACTACCGCACGAACCCGGAGGGCACCGGTCGCGGCATCGTCCTCAAGCGTCCGGTCGGCCCCGTCTACGCGATCACGCCGTGGAACTTCCCGCTGGCGATGGCCACCCGGAAGATCGCACCGGCGCTGGCCGCCGGGTGCACGGTGGTGCTGAAGCCCGCCGACCTCACCCCGCTGACCACGCTGTACCTGGTCGAGCTGTTCCGTCGTGCCGGGCTGCCGGACGGTGTCCTCAACGTGGTGCCGGCCTCGGACGCGAAGGCCCTGTCCGCGCCGGTCATCGCCGACCGCCGGCTGCGGAAGCTCACCTTCACCGGCTCGACCCCGGTTGGTTCGGCGCTGCTCAAGCAGGCGGCCGACAACGTCCTGAAGACGAGCATGGAGCTCGGGGGCAACGCTCCGCTCCTGGTGTTCGACGACGCCGACCTCGACCGGGCGGTGGACGCCGCGATGCAGGCGAAGTTCCGCAACGTCGGCGAGGCCTGCACCGCGGCCAACCGCTTCTTCGTGCAGGAGGGCATCGCGGACGCGTTCACCGCGGCACTCACCGAGCGGATCGACACGCTGCGCATCGGTCGGGGCACCGAGGACGGTACGGACATCGGTCCGCTCATCGACTCTCGCGCGGTCGACAAGGCCGCGGGGCTCGTGGACGACGCGGTCGATCGCGGCGCACGTCTCGTCACCGGTGGGGTGCGGGTCGAGCGCGAGGGCACGTTCTACGCTCCGACGCTCCTGGACGACGTCCAGCCCGGCTCGGACATCCTGACCACCGAGATCTTCGGACCGGTCGTGTCGATCACGCGCTTCGCGACGGAGGAGGACGGCATCCGCCTCGCCAACGACACGGAGTACGGCCTCGTCGCCTACGCGTTCACCGAGGACATGCGCCGTGGGCAGCGCCTGGCCGAACGGCTCGAGACGGGGATGCTCGGATGGAACACGGGGGTCGTGTCCAACGCGGCGTTCCCGTTCGGCGGTGTGAAGGCCTCCGGTCTCGGCCGCGAGGGCTCGCACGAGGGCCTCGAGGAGTACCTGGAGACGGTCTACGTCCTGACGCCGGACCCCTTCGCCGTCTGAGGCCCCGGCGGGAGGGCCTCAGACGAGGAGCTGGTGCTTCGCCAGGTCGCGGTAGAGCGGGGTGCTCTGCACGAGTTCGGAGTGGGTGCCGACACCGACGACGCGGCCGTGCTCGAGCACGACGATGACGTCGGAGTCCACCACGGTGGACAGTCGGTGGGCGATGACGAGCAGGGTGCGGTCCTCGGCGACGGCGTCGATCGCCAGGCGCATCTTCTGCTCGTTCACGCCGTCGAGTGAGGACGTCGACTCGTCGAGCAGGAGGATCGGGGGAGCGGCGAGCAGGGCCCGCGCGATGGCCAGGCGCTGCCGTTCCCCGCCGGAGAGCATCACGCCGTCCTCACCGACCTGTGCGTCGAGGCCGCGGGGGTCGCGGTGCAGCACGTCGCCGAGGTTCACGGCCTCGAGCACCCGGACGCACTCGGACTCGGACGCGTCCGGCGACCCGAGCAGCAGGTTCGCGCGGATCGTGCCGGCCAGCACGGGGGCGTCCTGTTCGACGTACCCGATCTGCGCCCGGAGTTCGCCGCGGTCGAGGCCGCGGACGTCCAGGCCACCAAGACGGATGACGCCGTCGGTCGGGTCGTAGAACCGCTCGATGAGCGCCAGCGTCGTCGACTTGCCGGCACCGGACGGACCGACCAGCGCGACACGGGAGCCGCGTGGGACGCTGAACGACACGTCGCGCAGCACCACCTGGTCGTCCTCGGCGCTCGGCGGCGCGGCACTGACGTCGCCCGCTCCTTCGGCCCCGTCCGTGCCGACCGCGTCCGGGGACACCGCGTACCGGAAGGTGACGTGCTCGAACGTGATCGCGTCGTCCGTGGCGATCGCGGCGGCCGGCCGGACCGCGGCGTCGTCCTGGTCCTCGGTCGGCAGGTGCAGGACCTCCTCGATGCGGCCGAGGGCGCCGAGCGCCTGCGCCACGGCGACGACCGCGCCGAGGGCCTGACCGAGCGGCATGATCATCATGAAGAGCAGCAGGATGAACGTGATGAGCGTCGCGATCGTGATCGTCCCCGCCGCGACCTGCGCGCCGCCGATGCCGAGCACGGCGATGAACGCGACCTGCATGACGATGCTCGCGACCGGCACCACGAACGCCGACATCCGGGCGATGACGAGCCCGCGCTGGTAGGCCTCCGTCGCGTGCTGGTCGACCTCGCTGACCTCGCGCGCCGTGGCACCCGCGGCACGGATGGTGCGGACGGCGCCGATGCCGCGCTCGACCGCGGCGGTGAGGTCGCCGACCTTCTCCTGCGCGGCCTTCGAGGCGACCCGGATGCGCCGGCTGAGGCCACCGACGACGACCACCGCGACGATGACGATGACGATCACCACGACGAGGAGCAGCGGGTCGATGATCGCCATCGCGATGACCGCGCCGGCGAAGGTGAGCGCGCCGCCGATGGACTCGATGAGCCCCTGCGTCAGGACGGCCCGGAGCAGCGTGGTGTCGCTGCCGACGCGGGACACCAGGTCACCGGTGCGTCGGACGTCGAACTCCGAGATCGGCAGGTTGAGGATCCGTGCGATGAGCTTGCGTCGGGTGGAGAGCACGACGCCTTCGCCGGCACGCTGCAGCAGGAAGTGCTGGACACCGTTCAGGACGCCGGCGACGAGCACCAGGACGACGAGCGCCCACACCAGCGCCGACATGCCGGTGCCCTGTTGGACGGCGGTCACGACCTGGTTCACGAGCAGCGGCTGCGCCAGGGACGCACCTGCCCCGAGGATGCTCAGCACGATGATGACGACCATCGCCGGCTTGTTCTCGAACAGGTAGGACAGCAGGCGACCGAAGGTGGCGCGGGGCCCGTCGGTCTTCTTCGGGCGTGCGAACGGGTTGCTCATCGTGCGTCGATTCTCTCACCGCGGGACCGACAGACGGACGGGAGGCTCCCCACCGGTGTGGTGGGGAGCCTCCCGTCCGTCAGGTGCTCGCGGAGGTGCACTCGCGCTACGGGGCGACGCGCTCCACGGCCCGCTGGTCGTCGACCGTGTCCGCGAGGTCGCTCCCGCGGGTCTCGCGGACGAGGAACAGCGCGACCAGCGTCACGACCGCCGCGATGGTCAGGTAGAGGCCGACGAGGAAGATGTTCCCGTCCGGCTGCCACAGCTTGAGGGCGATGGTCGGCGCGAGCGAGGCACCGAGGATCGACGCGACGTTGTACGCCAGTGCGGAGCCGGTGTACCGGACGTTGGTCGGGAACAGCTCCGGCAGCAGCGCGCCCATCGGACCGAACGTGAGCCCCATCAGCGACAGGCCGACGATCAGGAACGTGACCACGGTGATCGGTCCGTGAGCCGCCGCGAACCAGAACTGGAACGTCAGGCCGAAGAGCGCGATGCCGATGGTTGTCGGGATGAGCGTGCGGCGACGTCCGAACCGGTCGGCGAGCAGCCCCGCGATCGGCGTGCAGATGCCGAAGAAGACGACGCCGATCATGAGCAGTGACAGGAACTCGCCGCGCGAGTACCCGAGCCCGATCTTCGGGACGAGCTTCGACGCGGTGTCGCCCGCGGTGCCGTAGTTCAGCGTGAAGGTCGTCATGAAGTAGAAGAGCACGTAGGTCGCGACCATGCCGAAGGTGCCGACGACGACCGCGCGCCACGAGGTGCGGAACACCCGGCCGAGCGGGACCTTCGCGACCGAGCCGGACTCCTGGACGCCGCGGAACACGGTGGACTCGACCAGACGGAAGCGCACGTAGAGCCCGATGAGGACGAGCACGGAGGACACCAGGAACGGGATGCGCCATCCCCACGCCTGGAAGTCGGCGTTCGGGGTGCCGTCGGCGCCGGCAGGCAGCGCCGCGTTGATGATGATGAACAGGCCGTTGGCGAGCAGGAAGCCGATCGGGGCGCCGAGCTGCGGCATCGAGCCGAACACGCCGCGCTTGCCCTCGGGGGCGTTCTCGGTCGCGAGCAGTGCCGCGCCGGACCACTCGCCGCCGAGACCGACGCCCTGGGCGAAGCGGAGGACGGCCAGGAGCACGGGCGCCAGGACCCCGACCGAGCCGAAGGTCGGCAGGCAGCCGATGAGGAACGTCGCGGTGCCCATCACGAGCAGGGAGGCGACGAGGGTGGTCTTCCGGCCGACGCGGTCGCCGAAGTGACCGAACAGGATCGACCCGACCGGTCGGGCGAAGAACGCCAGCGCGAACGTCACGAACGAGGACAGCTGCGACGCCGTCGGGTCCTCGTTCGGGAAGAACAGGGTGG
Source organism: Curtobacterium sp. MCPF17_001 (assembly GCF_003234615.1). Classification (NCBI taxonomy): domain Bacteria; kingdom Bacillati; phylum Actinomycetota; class Actinomycetes; order Micrococcales; family Microbacteriaceae; genus Curtobacterium; species Curtobacterium sp. MCPF17_001. Next base: position 61,137 of record NZ_QKSL01000007.1, on the reverse strand, counting down.
GGAAGACGAGGACGGCGGCGGTCGCGTAGACGTAGAAGTCGTAGAACTCGATGGAGGTGCCGACGAGGCTCGCGATGACGACGCGCGAGCGCGGGTTCGTCTTCGTGGCGGGCGTCGGGGTGGCCGGGGCGGCGGACATGCGTGTGAGGACCTTCGAGGTGCGCGCGCGTTCGAGGAGCGCTGCGGTGACCGGACGGCGGACTGGCGACACGGTTCGCGCGGGGTGGCGCGGGCACCGGGTCGGGTGCGTTCGGAGGTGGTGGTCCCGCTCGTGACGGGGCCCTCAGTGTACGACGGATGTCGGGCAGCTGCGAATCGACCCTGAGCTGGCCGTCAGTTCGCCCGGTCGGACGGTTGCCGGGCCGGTCAGTTGCTCGCGTCGGTCAGTTGCTCGCGCCGGTACCGAGGTGCGAGGGCAGCGTGTGGCCCATGCGGTCGCGCTTGGTGTCCAGGTACCCGGCGTTCTGCGCGGAGATCCCGACGACCAGCGGCACGAGGGAGTCCACCGTGATGCCGTGCTCCACCAGCTGTCGGCGCTTCTCGGGGTTGTTCGAGAGCAGCCGCACGCGGGTGATGCCGAGGTCGGCGAGGATCCCGGCGGCGCCGCCGTACTCCCGGGAGTCGGCGGGCAGGCCGAGCGCGAGGTTCGCGTCGAGCGTGTCGAGCCCGTCCTCCTGGAGGCGGTAGGCCTTGAGCTTGTTGATGAGGCCGATGCCGCGACCCTCGTGGCCCCGAAGGTAGACGACGACCCCGCCCTCGGCGGCGATGGTGTCGAGCGCGGCGTCGAGCTGCGGGCCGCACTCGCACTTCAGCGAACCGAAGGCCTCACCGGTCAGGCACTCGGAGTGCACCCGCACGAGTGCGCCGTCCGAGGGGGCCTGGCCGTCCGGGGTCTTCGCGATCACGGCGACGTGTTCCGCGCTCGTCACGAGGTCGCGGTAGGCGCGCATCTCGAAGAGGCCGTGCGTGGTCGGGACGTTCGTGGAGACCTCGAACGACACCGGGCTCCCGGGAGTGGCGGAGGTCAGTGCGTCGGTCATGTGGTGCTCCGGTCGGTGGGGGCCCCGTCGACCGCGCCGTCGGGCTCCGTGCCGTCAGGCTGTCGGGGGACCGTGCGGGCGCGGACCAGCAGGTCGGGGCCGAGGCTGGACGTTGACAGTACACGCAACATCCGCGCAGCGTGGATACTTCCCACGCCGATGTCCCCGAGTGCGACGCGGGGTCCGCCGAGGAGCACCGGGGCCAGGTACACGAGCAGTTCGTCGGCCAGTCCGGCGGCGATGAACGCGGACGCCACGGTGGGTCCGCCCTCGACGAGGACACTGTGGACGCCCCGCTGACGGAGCGAGCGGAGCGCGGCGTCGAGGTCGTGTCCGGGGATCGTGACGACCCCGCGGGGGTGGCGGTGCAGGGCGGCGTCCGCGGGCAGGGCCCGGTCGCCGAGGACGACGGGCAGCGGCTGGTCGGCGAGGAACTCCCCGGCGTCCCCGCGTGCGGTCAGGCTGGGGTCGTCGGCCAGGGCGGTGCCGGTGCCGACCAGGACGGCGTCGTGTGCGGCGCGCTGCTCGTGCACGTGCTGGCGGGCGGCGGCGCCGGTGATCCACCGGCTGGTGCCGTCGGCCGCGGCGGCGCGACCGTCCAGGCTGGCGGCCCACTTCACGGTCACCCAGGGGCGTCCGAGCCGGACCGAGAGCAGCCAGCGCTCGAGGAACGCCTCGGCCTGGTCGGCGAGGACGTCCGGCACCACGTCGACGCCGGCGGCTCGCAGCCGATCCGCGCCACCGTGGGCGGCGGGACCGGGATCGTCGACGGCGTACACGACCCGCGCGACGCCGGCTTCGATGAGGGCGACGGAGCACGGCCCGGTCCGGCCGACGTGGTCGCACGGTTCGAGGGTGACCACCGCGGTCGCGCCACGGAGCCGCGCCGGGTCGACCTTCCGCATCGCGTCGACCTCGGCGTGCGGGGTGCCCGCACCGCGGTGCCAGCCCTCGCCGAGGACGTCGCCGTCGGGGGAGAGCACGACGGCACCGACCCGGGCGTGGTCGCCGACGGCCGGTCCGCGGGCCGCGAGTTCGAGGGCCCGGCGCATCGCGCGGACCTCGGCGTCGCTGGCGGGCAGGCCGTTCGGCTCCGGGGCCGTGTCGGGTGCGGTGTGGCTCACGGAGCGAGACTACCGGCGGTCCCCGACGTCGATCCGGGAGGCCAGGGCAGGTCGGACGCGGGCGTCCCGTCCGCGCGCCGCAGCGCCTTCCACGCGGGGGCCGGCGAGCCGTCGCGATTCGGCACGAGGGCGTCACCGCTGCCGGTGTAGGTGAAGCCGGCACGACGGGCGACCGCGGCCGACGCGGTGTTGCCGACGTAGCACTCCCAGTACACGTCCGGGGCGCCCTGCGCGAACGCCCAGTCGACGACGAGCTCGACGGCCTCGGAGACGAGCCCCGTCCCACGGGCGCCCGGTGCCAGCCAGAACCCGAGGTCCCGGCGGGCCGTCCGGTAGCTGATGACACCGTCGAGCCAGGTCGACCCCTGCCGTCGGATCGCCCAGGTGTACTCGCGGTCGGACGCCCATCCGGGTCCGACGAGCGCGTCGACGAAGGACTGCGCGTCCTGCGCCCGGTACGGCTGCGGGATCGTCGTCCAGCGGACGATCTCCGGGTCCTGACAGGCCTCGGTGATGGCGGCCGTGTCGGCACGGGTCGGCATGTCGAGCCGGACCCGTGCCGACTCGAGCGTGACGGGGAGCACGGTCGATCAGTGGGCGCGGGGCACGAAGCCGATCGCGTCGTACACGCGGGCGAGCGTGGCCTCGGCGATCGACTCGGCCCGCTCGGCGCCGACCTCGAGCAGGCGGTCCAGCTCGGCCGGGTCGTCGAGGAGTTCGAGCGTCCGGGTGCGGACCGGCTCGAGCTCGGCGACGACCGCGTCGGCCACCTCGCCCTTCAGGTCGCCGTAGCCCTTGCCGACGAACGAGGCCTCGAGCTCGGCGACCGGGGTGTGGGTGAACGCGGAGAGGATCGCCAGCAGGTTCGTGACACCGGGCTTCCCGGCCCGGTCGGCGCGGATCTCCCGCTCGGTGTCGGTGACCGCCGACCGGATCTTCTTCGCGGTGCGCTTCGGCTCGTCGAGCAGCAGCACCAGGCCGCTGTCCGACGCCGCCGACTTGCTCATCTTGCTCGTTGGCTCCTGCAGGTCGTAGATCCGGGCGGTGTCGCCGAGGATCCGCGCTTCCGGCACGACGAACGTGTCACCGAAGCGGGAGTTGAAGCGGCCGGCGAGGTCCCGGGTCAGCTCGACGTGCTGCCGCTGGTCGTCGCCGACCGGCACCACCTGGGCGTCGTAGAGCAGGATGTCGGCGGCCATCAGCATCGGGTAGGTGAACAGCCCGACCGAGGCCGCCTCGGCACCCTGTCGCGCCGACTTGTCCTTGAACTGGGTCATCCGGCTCGCCTCGCCGAAGCCCGTGATGGTGTTGAGCACCCAGGCGAGCTGGGCGTGTGCGGGCACGTGCGACTGGATGAAGAGCGTCGACTTCGTCGGGTCGATGCCGGCGGCGATGTACTGCGCCGCGGTCCGTCGGGTGTTCTCGCGGAGCGCTGCCGGGTCCTGCGGCGACGTGATGGCGTGCATGTCGACCACGCAGTACACGGCGTCGTGGTCGTCCTGCAGGTCGCGCCACTGCATGAGGGCGCCGATGTAGTTGCCGAGGTGGAGGGACCCGGCCGAGGGCTGGATGCCGGAGAAGATGCGGGTGCTGGTCATGCGGGAGTCCTGGTGCTCGGGAGCGAGTGGGGGATCAGAGTTCGTAGTCGACGACCACGGGGGCGTGGTCGGACCATCGCTGGTCGTACGCGGCGGCCCGGTCGACGGTGTACGAGGTCACCGTCGCGGCGAGTTCGGGCGTCGCGACCTGGTAGTCGATGCGCCAGCCGGAGTCGTTGTCGAAGGCCTGCCCGCGCCAGGACCACCACGTGTACGGCCCGTCGACGTCACCGGCCTGGGCACGGCCGACGTCGACCCAGCCGAGGCCGGGTGCGGTGCTGCCGTCGGCACCCTCGACCGGTTCGCCGTCGGCGCCGAAGAACCGGCTGAAGTAGGCACGCTCGCGCGGCAGGAAGCCGGCGCGCTTGACGTTGCCCTTCCAGTTCTTGATGTCCCGCTGGTCGTGGCCGACGTTGAGGTCACCGACGACGACGGCGAGCGGGTTGTGCGCGCGGAGCGCGGGCAGCCGCTCGGTCATGGCGTCGAGGAACTTCCACTTCTCGTCCTGCTTCGGGGTGTCGACCTCGCCCGAGTGCACGTAGGTGGAGACGACCGTGACGGTCCGTCCGCCGATCTCGTAGTCGGCCTCCAGCCAGCGGCCGGCGGAGTCGAAGTCCTCGGCCCCGAGCTCGACCCGGTGCAGGTGCGCCCGGTGCCGCGAGGCGATGGCGACACCGGCGCGGCCCTTCGCCGACGCCGGGTCGTGCACGACGTCCCACTCGTCGCCGAGCAGACCGGTCAGGTCCTCGGTCGAGGCGCGGACCTCCTGCAGGGCGAGCACGTCGACGTCGCGCTCGGCGAGCCAGTCGCCCATCCCCTTCCGGAACGCAGCACGGATGCCGTTGACGTTGACGGTCGCGAGGCGCAGGCGTGTCATGCCGACCAGCCTATCGGCGGCGTCCGACGCGGCGGCGCGGACGTCAGCGGTGACCCGACGACGGACGGGAGGCCCGGTACCAGCTGGTACCGGGCCTCCCGTCCGATCTTGGTCGCGCAGGTCGCGCACAGGCCGGGTCAGGCGGCGTCGTGGTCCGTCTGCAGGAAGTCGACCAGGCTGTCCGCGGTGGTCTCGGCGTCGTCGCCGGACACGGTCAGCGCGACCTCGTCGCCGTTCTCGACGCCGAGGCCGAGGAGGCCGAGGATGCTGCCGGCGTTGGCCGACTTCTCACCCTTGGTGATGGTGACCTGGTGACCGGACGCGGTGACGGTCTGGACGAACAGCGACGCGGGTCGTGCGTGCAGGCCGGACGCGCTGGCGACGGTGACGGTGCGGGTGGCTTCGGACATCGATGGGCTCCTGTCGATGGGTGGTGCGCTCATGGTAGCGAGCGCCTGGCGGGTGGTTCCCGGGGTTGGTGGGACGCGGACGGGCCGGCGTGGTCGACGTCCCGTGGTCAGTCGCGCCCGGGCCAGAAGACCTCGGTGCCGGCGGCCTCGACCTCGCGCACCAGGTCCAGGTTGACGTCGGGGTCGGTGATGATCGTGTCGATCGCGGCGAGCGGAGCGACCCGACCGAACTCCTCGCGACCGAACTTGGTGTGGTCGGCGAGCAGGATGCTCCGGCGGGCGGACTTGATCATGGCGGACTTCACGGCGGCCTCGGCCATGTTGTGCGTCGTCAGCCCACGCTCGGGGGTGATCCCGTTGATGCTGACGAAGGCGACGTCGACGCTGACCATGCCGATGAGCTGGTGCGTCCACGTGCCGACGCCAGCGAGCGAATCGCTCCGGATGTTGCCGCCGAGCAGGTGCAGGTCGATGCCCGGGCGGTTGGCGACGGCCATCGCCACCGGCAGCGAGTGCGTGACGACGGTGAGACCGCGGTCGGTGGGCAGCATCTCGGCCAGGCAGATCGTCGACGTGCCGGCGTCGATCATCACGGAGCCGTTCTCCGGCAGCTCGGCGAGGGCCGCCTCGGCGATCACCATCTTCTCGGTCTGGTTGATGCCACCGCGGTCGCCGACGCCCGGGTGCAGGGTGATCCGCTCGACGGGGATCGCACCGCCGTGGGCGCGACGGACGAGTCCGCGGCGCTCGAGGCTGGTCAGGTCGCGGCGGATGGTCTCCGGCGTGACGGCGAGCAGTTCGGCGAGGTCCTTGACGTCGACCCGGCCGTGGGCGCGCGCCTGTTCGACGATGCGCTGGTGGCGTTCTGGTGCGTACATCGGGCCTCATCTGGTCGAGCGGGTCGCTCGGGTCGGGCTGTGCGTCCGGTCGGGGACGGCCATGTGGAGCGGAACGGACATGCTCGGGCACGATCCGTCCGGGAGGCCCGGGGCGCCTGTGGACGGCAAACGCAAACGGGCATCTGTTTCTGCATTTTTATCCCCGGATGTGTTTGTTTGTCAACGCGACGCGATGTATGGTGCTGCAGAGCCGTCCGGTCGCAGCACGCACCGGACGCAGCACCGCCCCCGAACCACCCACCGCTGCTGCGCGTGAGATGAAGGAGTCTCCCCATGTCCGATCTGCTCGGAACCGGCGTCGGCCGCGGCGTTGCCCACGGCCCCGTGCTCCGGATGGCGGACCCCCTGGGAACCCCTTCGACCGCCCCGCTCGAGGGTCCGGCCGACGACGCCAAGCAGGCCGTGCACACCGCGCTCGCCGCGGTGGCGGAGGACCTCAACAAGCGTGGACAGCTCGCCGGCGGCGACGCCCAGGCCGTGCTCGAGGCACAGGCGCTGATGGCCCAGGACCCGACCCTCCTCGACGACGTGCACGTCCGCATCGACGGCGGCACCAACGCCGAGCGCGCCGTGCACGAGGCGTTCGCGCAGTTCCGTGACCTGCTCGTCGGCATGGGGGGCTACATGGGGGAGCGCGCAGCAGACCTCGACGACGTCGCCCAGCGCATCGTCGCGAAGCTCCGCGGCGTCCCCGCACCGGGCGTGCCCGAGTCGGAGACCCCCTTCGTGCTCGTCGCCCGCGACCTCGCCCCGGCGGACACCGCCCTGCTCGACCTCGACAAGGTCCTGGCCCTCGTCACCCGTGACGGCGGCCCGACCTCGCACACCGCGATCCTCGCCCGGGCCAAGGGCATCACCGCCATCGTCGGCGTGACCGGTGCCGACGACCTCGCCGAGGGCCAGCACGTGGTCGTCGACGCCGGCGCAGGCACCGTCGTGACCGAGCCGTCCGACGAGCTCGTCGCCGACGTCGAGCAGCGCATCGCCGAGCGCCGTGCCGCCGCTGCCGCGCCCCTGACCGCCGGCGCCCTCGCCGACGGCCACGTCGTCCCGCTGCTCGCGAACCTCGGCAGCCCGGCCGACGCGCAGACCGCCGTCGACCTCGGCGCCGAGGGTGTCGGCCTGTTCCGCACCGAGTTCCTGTTCCTCGACTCGCCCACCGCCCCGACCGTCGCCTCGCAGCAGGCGTCGTACGAGCAGCTGCTCGCGGCGTTCCCCGGCAGGAAGGTCGTCGTCCGTGCGCTCGACGCCGGCGCCGACAAGCCACTGCCCTTCCTCACCGACAAGGACGAGGAGAACCCGGCGCTCGGCCGTCGTGGACTCCGGGCGCTCCGGAACCACCCGCAGGTGCTCCGCGACCAGCTGACCGCCCTCGCACAGGCCGACGCCGCGACCGAGGCCGACCTCTGGGTGATGGCCCCGATGGTCGCCGACGCCGAGGAGACCGAGTACTTCGTCGACCTCGCTCGCGAACTCGGCATCCGCACCGCCGGTGTGATGGCCGAGGTGCCCTCCCTGGCGCTGATGGCCGAGCAGGTGTTCCAGTCCGCCGACTTCGTCTCGATCGGCACGAACGACCTGACCCAGTACACGATGGCGGCCGACCGGATGCTCGGCACCGTCGCGCACTACCAGGACCCGTGGCACCCCGCCGTCCTGCGCCTCGTCGCCCAGCTCGGCACGGCCGGAGCGGACGCGGGCAAGGCGGTCGGCATCTGCGGCGAGGCCGCGGCCGACCCGCTGCTCGCCGTCGTCCTCGTCGGCCTCGGCGCCACCACGCTCTCCATGACCCCCGCGGCCCTCGCCGACGTGCGCGCCGAACTCGGCAAGCACACCCTCGACGAAGCCCGCGGGATGGCCCAGGCAGCACTCGCCGCGAGCACGGCAGCGGCCGCCAAGTCCGCTGCCGCCGCGGCGCACGCCGTCTGAGCCCGCACCTCGCCCCATCCCACAGCACCACACCCGATCCCTGCAGCAGCACCACACACAGAGAGTCAACGCACATGACAACGTCGTCCGTTGCAGCGCCAGACACCCGCGACAAGTCGCGGGGTGGCGCTCGCGTCGCCGTCCAGAAGTTCGGCACGTTCCTGTCCGGCATGGTGATGCCCAACATCGCGATCTTCATCGCGTGGGGCCTCATCACCGCCTTCTTCATCGAGACCGGTTGGACGCCCGTGGGCGTCCTCGGTGGTTTCGGTGAGACGAACGGCGTGGCCAACATCGGCCTCGTCGGCCCGATCCTCACCTACCTCATCCCGCTCGCGATCGCCTTCCAGGGCGGCCGGATGGTCTACGAGACCCGCGGCGCCGTCGTCGGTTCCGTGATGGCCATGGGCGTCATCATCGGCGCCAACGGCACGATCATGATCCTCGGCGCGATGATCTGTGGTCCGCTCGGTGCGTACCTCATCAAGCAGATCGACAAGATCTGGGACGGCAAGATCAAGCCCGGCTTCGAGATGCTCGTCAACAACTACGCCGCCGGCATCCTCGGCTTCGTGCTCGCGCTGATCGGCTTCTTCTGGCTGGCCCCGCTGTTCAAGCTCATCGCCGAGGGCCTCGGCGCCGCGGTGAAGTTCCTCGTCGACAGCTCGCTGCTGCCGCTCGCCAGCGTCATCATCGAGCCGGCGAAGGTCTTCTTCCTCAACAACGCGATCAACCACGGCGTGCTCGACCAGCTCGGTGCGCAGCAGGTCCAGGAGTCCGGCAAGTCGATCCTGTTCCTCCTCGAGGCGAACCCCGGCCCCGGTCTCGGCATCCTGCTCGCCTTCACCTTCTTCGGTGTCGGCATCGCCCGCTCGACCGCTCCCGGCGCGATCCTCATCCAGTTCTTCGGTGGCATCCACGAGATCTACTTCCCGTACGTGCTGCAGAAGCCGATCCTCTTCGTCGCCGTCATCCTCGGCGGTGCGACCGGTGTCGCCACGAACGTCGCCTTCCAGTCCGGCCTCGTCGCCCCGGCGTCGCCCGGGTCGATCATCGCGGTCCTGACCGCGACGGCGAAGGACAGCTACGTCGGTGTCATCCTGTCCGTCGTCCTGTCGGCTGCCGTGTCCTTCGCGGTGGCGTCGTTCTTCCTGATCGCCAGCCGCAAGCGTGACCTGGCCTCCGGCAACGGCGGCGACATGAGCGCCGCGATGGCGAAGCTCCAGCAGAACAAGGGCCGCGACGTCAACGCCGCGACCTCGGGCCTGCTCGGCACCAACTCCCCGGCCAACGAGGAAGAGGCCGAGGCCTCCCTCGGGGGCGTCGGCTCCGCCAGCACCGCCACGGCGACGCGCGTCGAGAACGTCGTCTTCGCCTGCGACGCCGGCATGGGCTCGAGCGCCATGGGTGCGAGTGTCCTGCGGAACAAGATCAAGAAGGCTGGTATCGAGGGTGTCACGGTCGTCAACAAGGCGATCGCGAACCTCTCGGGTGACGAGGACCTCATCATCACCCAGGAGGAGCTCACGGACCGCGCGAAGCAGAAGAACCCGAACGCACAGCACGTGTCGGTCGGCAACTTCATGAACGCGCCGCAGTACGACCAGGTCGTCGACCAGCTCAAGAACCAGTAAGACAAGAGCACGATGGGGGAGGGGACGGGCGACCGTCCCCTCTTCCGCCGTCCACCACGAACAAGGAGAACCGTATGCCCGTCCTGCAGGAGAGCCAGATCCGCATCCACACCGAGGACGCTGCGCCGACCAAGTCGGAGGCGATGAAGGAGGCGGCTGCGATCCTCCAGGAGGTCGGCGCGGTCACCGCGGACTACTACCCCGCCATGCTCGAGCGCGAGAAGAGCGTCTCGACCTACATGGGCAACTACCTGGCGATCCCGCACGGCACGAACGACGCGAAGGACGCCATCAAGGCCTCTGCGCTGTCGTTCGTCCGCTACGCCACCCCGATCGACTGGGACGGCAACGACGTCCGCTTCGTCGTCGGCATCGCCGGCGTGAACAACGAGCACCTCGACATCCTCAGCAAGATCGCGATCGTGTTCTCGGACGAGGACCAAGTCCAGGCACTGACGGACGCCCCCGACGCGGCCGCGATCCTCGCGATCCTCGGTGAGGTCAACGAGTGAGCACCGCCGTCCACTTCGGAGCCGGCAACATCGGCCGCGGTTTCGTCGGTCTGCTGCTCCACCAGGCCGGGTACGAGGTCGTCTTCGCCGACGTCGCCGCTCCGCTGATCGACGCCCTGGCCGCTGCCGACTCGTACACCGTGCACGAGGTCGGCGCGGGCGCCCAGGACCACGTCGTCACCGGGTTCCGTGCCGTGAACAGCGCGCAGGACGAGGCCGGTGTCGTCGCCGAGATCGCGACCGCCGACATCGTCACCTGCGCCGTCGGCCCGACGGTCCTGAAGTTCATCGCCCCCGTCATCGCGAGGGGGCTGCAGCAGCGCTCCGTCGATGCCGCGCCGCTCGCCGTGATGGCATGCGAGAACGCGATCAACGCCACCGACCGCCTCCGCGAGTTCATCGTCGACGCGTTGCCGGAGGACGAGCGGGCCGATGCCCTGGCGAAGGCCGTCTTCGCGAACACCGCCGTGGACCGCATCGTCCCCGCACAGGCTCCGGGGGGCGGGCTCGACGTCACCGTCGAGACCTACTTCGAATGGGCCATCGACCGCACGCCCTTCCACGGTGCCGAGCCGGAGCTGCCGGGCGCGCACTACGTCGACGGCCTCGCCGCGTCGATCGAGCGCAAGCTCTTCACGGTGAACACCGGGCACGCCACCGTCGCGTACCACGGGTTCCTCGCCGGCGCGGACCGGATCTCCGACGCCGTCGCGATGCCCGCGGTCCGTTCGGCGCTCGAGGCCGTGCTCGCCGAGACGAGCGACCTGCTCGTCCGTCGACACGAGCTCGACCCCGAGGTGCACCGGGCCTACGTGGAGGCCATCATCGGCCGCTTCGAGAACCCGCACCTGCCGGACACGGTCACCCGCGTCGGCCGCCAGCCGCTGCGCAAGCTCTCCCGCGACGAGCGGTTCGTGTCGCCGGCCGCCGCCCTCGCCGAGAACGGCACCGAGCCGACCGCGCTCCTCGACGCGATGGGTGCCGCACTCCGGTTCGACGTCGCGGACGACGAGCAGAGCGTCGAGTTGCAGGCGCTGCTGCACTCGGACCGATCGGACGCCGACATCGCCTCCGAGATCACCGGCCTCGGTGGCGAGCACCCGCTGCACGCCTCGTTCACGGGCCGGGTCGGCGCCGCCCGCGCCTGACGGGCGTCATCTGACCCGACGGGAGGCCCGGTACCAGCTGGTACCGGGCCTCCCGTCGCGTCTCGGTGCCGCACGCTCGACGACGCCGCCATGCCCGCGAGTACCGTCGCGGACATGACGAAGCAGTGGGTGGCACCGCGTCCGGGCGGCAGTGACGTGTTCGAACTGGTCGACGTCGAGGTGCCGGCCCCGGGCCCCGGCGAGGTTACCGTCCGCGTCCGGGCCGCCGGGATGAACCCCGCCGACGCGAAGCACACGCAGCGGGGCGACCCGTCCGACTTCCCCGTGCCGATCGGGTACGAGGTCGCCGGCGTCGTCAGCGCCGTCGGACCCGACACGACGATCGCGTCCGGCCCGGTCGCCGTCGGGGACGAGGTCCTGGCGTTCCGGGTCAGCGGTGGCTGGGCCGAGGAGCTCACGCTGCCCGCGGCGGACGTGTTCGCCAAGCCGCCGTTGCTCGGGTTCCCGGAGGCCGCGAACCTGCTGCTCGCGGGCACGACGGCGGCGGACCTCATCCGCGTCACGGGCGTGCAGTCGGGCGACACGGTGCTCGTGCACGGCGCCTCCGGGGCGGTCGGGGTCAGCCTGCTCCAGCAGCTCCGTGCGCTCGGCGCGCGTGCGATCGGCACCGCCTCCGAGGCGAACGCCGACACCGTCCGCGGACACGGCGGTACGTGGGTCGCGTACGGGGACGGACTGGAGGGCCGCGTCCGTGACCTCGCCGCCTCCGGTGTCGACGTGGCCCTGGACTGCGTCGGGTCGGACGAAGCCGTCGACGTCTCGTTGTCCCTGGTGGCGGACCGGAGTCGCATCGCGACCATCGCCGCCTTCGGGCGCGCGGAGGAGGCAGGCATCACCGCGATCGGCGGAGCCCAGCCCGACAGCGCCGCGTTCCGGGACTCGGTGCGGGCGCGCCTCATCGACCTGGCCGGACGCGGCGAGCTCGTCGTGCCGGTGGCCCGGACCTTCCCGCTCGCCGAGGCTCGGGCGGCCCTCGAGCTGCTCGAGTCGGGGCACCCGGGCGGGAAGCTGGCGCTGCTGCCCTGAGCCCTGCGCCCTGAGCGGTGTCGACGCGGGCAGGTGCTGCGCCGGTGTCGTGGGCGTGTGCCGTCGCGGCGCTGCTGTCCTGACGGAGCCGGGGCTGGCACACTGGATCCAGCGCGCGGAGTCAGTGTGCGGGGGAGCAGGACGGCGGGGCACGGGTCCCGGCGGTCGGCACCATCGCCCGGATCGCCGCGGGTACACCGACCCCGCACCCCGGAAGGAACCGCCGTGAGCGACCAGTACCCCCAGGACCCGTACGCCAAGCGTCCGGGTGACGAGCCCGACCCGTCGCAGGGGTCGCCGTACGGGCAGCAGCCGCCGGCGCAGTCGCCGTACGGGCAGCAGCCCTCCGGGTCCCCCTACGGGCAGCCCGCGCAGCAGCCGCCGTACGGCCAGCAGCCCTCCGGACAGCCGACGCAGCAGCCGCCGTACGGCCAGCAGGCCCCGTACGCGCAGCCCGGGCAGTACGGGCAGCAGTCGCCGTACGGGCAGCCCGCGCAGCCGGGTCAGCCGGGCCAGTACGGTCAGCAGCCGGGGCAGTTCGCCCAGCCGCAGTCGTACGGGCAGCAGCCGGTGGCGCAGGGCGAACCCCCGCTCTGGGCGCCCTGGTACGGCATCCCGTTCCCGAAGGCGTTCACGCGCTTCTGGAAGAAGTACGTGCGCTTCGACGGTCGCGCCAGCCGCAGCGAGTTCTGGTTCTGGGCGCTCTGGTGGGCGATCGGCAACATCGTCACGAACCTGATCGACACCGTCATCGGCGGCAGCGACTCGAACGTGGTCGGCGGACTCTGGGCGCTCGCGACCCTCGTCGGGTTCATCGCGCTCACCGTGCGCCGCCTGCACGACGTGAACTTCTCGGGCCTCCTGGCGCTGCTGTTCATCATCCCGCCGATCGGTGTGCTCTTCGCCATCGTGATCGGCTGCATCCCCTCCGTCCGTGAGGGTGCCCGCTTCGACCAGCCGAACCGCGGCTGAACGACGACTCCCGGCGGCCCTGCCACGTGGTCGGGCCGCCGTGGTGACCCGTGGGGCTGCCCCTCGGTCGGGGGTCGTCACGTTCCCCCCGGTGTGGACCGTTCCTGGTTGACTCAGAGCCGAGCACCACTCGACACCAGGGGAGACACCGTGAGCGACAACCCGCAGCAGCCGTACGGCAAGCCGGACGACCAGCAGCCGTACGGGCAGCAGAACCCGTTCGGACAGCAGCAGCAGGGACAGCAGCAGGGACAGCAGTACGGCCAGCAGGGCCAGCAGCAGTACGGCCAGCAGCAGCAGTACGGCCAGCAGGGCCAGTACGGCCAGCAGCCGCAGGGCTACGGTCAGCCCGTCCAGACCGGGCCGAACGGTGAGCCGCCGCTGTGGGCCCCGTGGTACGGCATCTCGTTCCCGAACGCCGTGAAGCGGTTCTTCAAGAAGTACGTCCGGTTCGACGGTCGCGCCAGCCGGAGCGAGTTCTGGTGGTGGTACCTCGCCAGCTTCATCGTCTTCGCCGTGCTCTGGACCCTCGTCGGTGTCGGGTTCGCGATGTCCGAGCGGCAGACCGTCAGCACCGGGTACAGCGTCACGTCGGTGATGACCTCTCCGTCGCCGCTCTACCTCATCGCCTACTCGATCGTGGGCCTCTTCTCGCTCGCCATCCTGCTGCCGACGCTCGCGCTGGCGTGGCGACGACTGCACGACGGGAACTTCGCCGGGCCGTTCTACCTGCTCGTCCTCATCCCGTTCGTCGGGCCGATCATCGTGCTCGTGCTGTTCCTCCTGCCCTCGAAGCCCGAGGGCCAGCGGTTCGACCGCCCCGAGCGCGGCTGACGCACCACTCCACGAAGAAGCCCTCCTGCCCCGGTCGGGGAGGAGGGCTTCGTCGTGGGACGGAACGGACTGACGACTCAGACCACGCGGACGCGGGCCAGCGATCCGTCGACGACCAGGTCGCGGACGGTCGAGGTCGGGTTCGCGATCTCGAACCGGAGCGCACCGCCCGGCTGGTCGAACCACGGCCGCACGAACCGGACGGTGACGAGGAACGGGCGCTCGACGACGTACCGGTGCACCTCGGGGGAGGCGGCCGTGTGCGGCGGCAGCGATCGTGCCGGCAGCGGCGTCTCGAGCGGGTGCAGGAGGTAGCCGTCCGGTCCGCCGATACGGTCGACGGGGACGCCGGCGGGGATCTGGATGGTCAGACCGGCGTCACCGGTCGAGGCGACCTGCTGCGCCAGCTGCGGGTAGGTCGACGCCGACCGGTCCCGCATCTGGTCGAGGTCACTGCGGCGGATGTCGCGTGCGTCCGGGAACGGCCGGTTCAGGAAGCGCCGGAGCATCTCGACCGCGTCAGCCTCGTTGCCGGCCGTGGCCAGGCGACGGGCGGTGCCGTAGTCGACGACCTCGAGCGCGAAGGAGCCGGCGTCGACCGGGACGATGCGCAGTGCACCCTCCACCGGCGGCTCGTGGAGCGTCTCACCGGGGAGCTGCACGTACCGGACCGTGTAGCCGAGCTGATCCAGGATGGGGCGGGTGTCCGCGAACGTCATGAGCGGGAGCCTAGCGCGCCCGCCCATGACGTTCCTGTCGGCATCGGCGTGCTACGCCCGGCCGCGCATGACGGCCTGCTTGACCTCGGAGATCGCCTTCGTCACCTGGATACCGCGGGGGCAGGCGTCGGTGCAGTTGAAGGTCGTGCGGCAGCGCCAGACGCCTTCCTTGTCGTTGAGGATGTCCAGGCGCACGTCGGCCGCGTCGTCGCGGGAGTCGAAGATGAAGCGGTGCGCGTTGACGATCGCCGCCGGGCCGAAGTACTGGCCGTCGGTCCAGAACACCGGGCACGAGGACGTGCACGCGGCGCAGAGGATGCACTTGGTGGTGTCGTCGAAGCGGGCACGGTCGGCCACCGACTGGATGCGCTCCTTGCCCTTCTCCGGCGCCGACTTCGGCTGCAGGAACGGCTGCACCTCGCGGAACGACTTGAAGAAGGGCTCCATGTCGACGATGAGGTCCTTCTCGAGCGGCAGGCCCTTGATCGCCTCGACGTAGATCGGCTTCGAGATGTCCAGGTCCTTGATCAGCGTCTTGCACGCCAGGCGGTTGCGGCCGTTGATGCGCATCGCGTCGGAGCCGCACACGCCGTGCGCGCAGGAGCGTCGGAACGTCAGCGACCCGTCCTGCTCCCACTTGATCTTGTGCAGCGCGTCCAGGATGCGGTCGGTCGGCAGCATCATGACGTCGAAGTCCTGCCAGCGCGGCTCGTCGTCCACGTCGGGATCGAAGCGTCGGACGATCACCGTCACGGAGAACGATCCGGGAGGGGCGTCCTGCACGGTGTCGGTGCGGGGCGCGTCGGAGACCAGGGTGTCGGTCATCTCAGTACTTCCTCTCCATCGGCTGGTACCGGGTGATCACGACCGGCTTCCAGTCGAGCGTGATGTGGTCGTCGGCGAGGGACGAGTGCGGGTCGCCCGTCAGGTACGCCATGGTGTGCCGCATGTAGTTCTCGTCGTCGCGCTTCGGGTAGTCGTCGCGCATGTGGCCGCCGCGGGACTCCTTGCGGTTCCGTGCCGAGTACACGACGACCTCGGCCAGGTCGAGCAGGAACCCGAGCTCGACCGCTTCGAGCAGGTCGGTGTTGAACCGCTTGCCCTTGTCCTGCACCGAGACCTGCATGAAGCGGTTCCGGAGCGTGTGGATGGTCTCCGTCACGCGGGCGAGGGACTCGTCGGTGCGGAACACCTGCGCGTTCTTGTCCATCTCCTCCTGCAGCTCCTTGCGGAGCACGGAGACACGTTCGGTCCCGGTGGAGGCCCGGAGCTGCTCGAGCATGCCGCGCACGTTCGCCGCGGGGTCCTCGGGCAGCGGCAGGAACTCGGCCGTCTGCACGTACTCGGCGGCGTTGTTGCCCGAGCGCTTGCCGAACACGTTGATGTCGAGCAGCGAGTTCGTCCCGAGACGGTTCGAGCCGTGCACCGAGACGCAGGCGCACTCGCCGGCGGCGTAGAGACCTGGGACGACGGTGTCGTTGTCCGAGAGGACCTCGGCCTTGACGTTGGTCGGGATGCCGCCCATCGCGTAGTGCGCGGTCGGCATCACCGGCACCGGCTCGACGACCGGGTCGACGCCCAGGTAGGTGCGGGCGAACTCGGTGATGTCGGGCAGCTTCGTCTCGAGCACCTCGGCACCGAGGTGCGTGCAGTCGAGCAGCACGTAGTCCTTGTTCGGACCGGCGCCGCGTCCCTCGGCGACCTCCTGCACCATGCAGCGGGCGACGATGTCGCGCGGCGCGAGGTCCTTGATGGTCGGGGCGTAGCGCTCCATGAACCGTTCACCCGAGGCGTTGCGGAGGATCGCGCCCTCGCCACGGGCGCCCTCGGTCAGCAGGATGCCGAGGCCCGCGAGCCCGGTCGGGTGGAACTGGAAGAACTCCATGTCCTCGAGCGGCAGCCCGGTCCGCCAGACGATGCCGACACCGTCACCGGTGAGCGTGTGTGCGTTCGAGGTGGTCTTGTACATCTTGCCGAAGCCACCGGTCGCGAAGACCATCGCCTTCGCGTGGAACACGTGCAGCTCCCCGGTCGAGAGCTCGAACGCGACCACGCCGGCCGGCTGCTTGCGGGTGACGCCGTCGTCGCCCACCACGTCGACCATGATGAGGTCGAGCGCGTAGAACTCGTTGAAGAAGTTGACCCCGAGCTTCACGCAGTTCTGGAACAGCGTCTGCAGGATCATGTGGCCGGTGCGGTCGGCCGCGTAGCAGGCACGGCGGACCGGGGCCTTGCCGTGGTCTCGGGTGTGGCCACCGAACCGTCGCTGGTCGATCTTGCCCTCGGGCGTCCGGTTGAACGGCAGGCCCATGTTCTCGAGGTCGATGACCGCGTCGATGGCCTCCTTCGCCAGGATCTCGGCGGCGTCCTGGTCGACCAGGTAGTCGCCGCCCTTGATGGTGTCGAAGGTGTGCCACTCCCACGAGTCCTCTTCGACGTTCGCGAGGGCGGCCGCCATGCCGCCCTGCGCCGCTCCGGTGTGGGAGCGCGTCGGGTACAGCTTCGAGATGACGGCGGTTTTCGCCTTCGGC
The DNA here is from genome assembly GCF_003234615.1 of Curtobacterium sp. MCPF17_001. Taxonomy (NCBI): domain Bacteria; kingdom Bacillati; phylum Actinomycetota; class Actinomycetes; order Micrococcales; family Microbacteriaceae; genus Curtobacterium; species Curtobacterium sp. MCPF17_001. The sequence goes on along the minus strand of NZ_QKSL01000007.1, from coordinate 43,863 downwards.
CCGGCTTCGATGGCGGCCCGCATGCCGGCGCCTCCTGCGCCGATGATGACGATGTCGAACTGGTGGTGGTGCACGGTGATGTCGGTCACAGGGGTCTTTCGATCAGGAGGTGGAGCGTGCGGGGCGTCGGCGGGTGCGGTACGACGTCTACTGCGCGGGGCAGAAGGACGGCAGGTCCGCAGCGGCAGCGCCGGCGGGGCACGGGTCGAACGTCCAGCACACGAGCGTGCCGAGGACGATGAGGAGGACACACGCGACGAGCACGGCGCCGAGCAGGGTCTTGCGGACCCCGGCCTTGCCGACGTAGTCGTTGATGATCGTGCGCATGCCGTTCGAGCCGTGGATCAGCGCGAGCCAGAGCATCAGCGTGTCCCAGATCCGCCAGAACGGGCTCGCCCACTTGCCGGCGACGAAGGCGAAGTCGATCTGCTTGACGCCTTCGCCGGCGACCATGTTCACGAAGAGGTGGCCGAAGATGAGGACGACGAGCAGCACGCCCGAGGCCCGCATGTAGATCCAGCCCCACTTCTCCCAGTTGGTGGTGCGGCGGGCGGCGTCGGCGCTGCGGGGCGGTGCGACGGTCTCGGTGGTCATGACAGCCCTCGGTTCAGTTGAAGTCGGCGACGAGGTTCATGAGCTGGCGCGGCAGGAAGCCCGCGATCGCCACTGCCCAGAGCACGAGGACGACCCAGAACATGGCGCGCTGGTACTTCGGCCCCTTCGACCAGAAGTCGATGAGGATGATCCGCAGCCCGTTGAACGCGTGGAACACGATGGCGGCGACGAGGGCGATCTCGCCCAGGTTCATCAGCGGCGTCTTGTACGTGCCGATGACGGCGTTGTAGGCCTCGGGCGAGAGCCGGACCAGTGCCGTGTCGAGGATGTGCACCAGCAGGAAGAAGTAGATGGCGACGCCGGTGATCCGGTGCAGCACCCACGACCACATCCCGATCGAGCCGCGGTAGAGCGTGCCCTGCGGCGCGCGCGTCCGAGGTGCGTCGATCGACGTACCGTCGATGGTCACCTGCGGGGTGGCTGTCGCCGTCCCGCCTGCGGTCTGCTCGGCCATGAGCTCGCCTTCCCGTAGGGCCGGCGCACCGATCGGCGCGCCGTTGCCGTCGTGTTCGTGTGGAACGACACCATCCTACGTCCGGGCACCGACGTTCTCGTGCCACCCGGAGCGGGCGGTGCGGGGCACGGCCGGCGGAGCGCCGATCGTCCGCGCCGTCTCGTGGTGGGCGAGCAACTCGTCCCCGACCGACTCCCACGTCGTGCCCTCGACCCGCAGTCGACCCGCGGAGCCCATCCGCTCGGCGAGTGCCCGGTCGGCGTGCAACCGCGCCACGGCCGCGCGGAGCGCCAGCGGCGCTGCCGGGTCGTACAGCTCGCCGTCCAGACCCGGCGACACCAGGTCGAGCGGTCCGCCGGTGGCCGGGGCCACCACCGGCAGGCCGGCCGCGTGGGCCTCCTGCAGGGTCTGCCCGAACGTCTCAGCGGCCCCGGTGTGCACGAACACGTCGAGCATCGCGTACGCGTCCGCCAGCGCATCGCCGCGCAGCGGACCGGTGAAGGTCACGTCCAGGTGACGCAGGCGCCGCTCGAGCAGTGCCCGGGAGGGACCCCCTCCTGCGACCACGACCCGGATGCCCGGCATGCCGCCGAGCTCCGCGAGCCGTTCGACCTCCTTCTCCGGTGCCAGCCGACCCACGTAGCCGACGACGGTCTCCCCGTTCGGGGCGATCCGCCGGCGCAGGGCCCGGACGTGGGCGGAGGAGCGACGGTCCGGGTGGAAGAGGGCCGTGTCCACACCACGACCCCAGCGGGCCACCCGTGGGACGCCCGCTTCCGCGAGCATCGCGGCCGTCGCCGAGGACGGCGCCAGCGTCAGCGACGCTCCCGCGTGGATGCGCCCGAGGACCCGGCGGACCAGCGGGGCCGCTGCGGACAGGCCGTTCCGTTGTGCGAACCCGGCCACGTCGGTCTGGAAGACGGCGACGGAGGGGATGCCGAGCCTCCCGGCCGCCGTGATCGCGCGCCCACCCAACAGGAAGGGGCTGGCGGCGTGCAGCACGTCGGCGCCAGACGCGGCGAGGATCGTGTCGAGGACCGGGTGCGGGAGCGCGACCGGGAACTGCCGGTACGCGACCGCGGGGATCCGGTGCACGTCGAAGCCCAGGTGCCGCTCCTGCTCGGAGCGCGACCGCCAGGCCGCCAGGCCGGGGGTGTCCGGGGCGATGACGACGGCCCGGTGGCCGCGACGTCGCAGGTGTTCGAGCACCGCGAGGACGCTCGTGGTGACGCCGTTGAGGGTGGGCAGGAAGCTCTCGGTCACGACGGCGACGGTCCTGGGGGACTCGTCGCCTCGCTCCACGCTGCGTGCGTTCATGGCACGGCCCATGCTCACGCCGACGCGTGGACGACCGGGGGGTGCGACGTGAACGCGGTGCGCGCGAGGGGTGAACAGACCGTGCGCCGACACCGGGGTCGTCCACGACACGTCCAGACGACGCGCAGCTGCCGCATGGGTGCGCCGGTACGGTGGGCGCGTGACGGACGCACTCGACGACTTTTACGCGATCATCCCGGCCGGCGGCATCGGATCGCGCCTGTGGCCGCTCTCGCGTGCCGACGCCCCGAAGTTCCTGCACGACCTGACCGGCTCCGGGTCGTCCCTGCTGCGGCAGACATGGGACCGGCTCGAGCCGCTCGCCGGACCCGACCGCATCATGGTCGTCACCGGCCGCGCCCACCGCGTCGCCGTCGAGTCGCAGCTCCCCGGGGTCGAGGACCACAACGTCGTGCTCGAGAGCGAGCCGAAGGACTCCACCGCCGCGATCGGTCTCGCCGCCGCGATCCTGCACCGCCGCGAGCCGGACGTCGTCATCGGCTCCTTCGCCGCCGACCACGTGATCGGCGACGCCCGCGGGTTCCGCCGGTCCGTCCGCGAGGCCGTCGCCGCCGCCCGCGCCGGGTTCATCACGACGATCGGCATCACGCCCTCCGAGCCCGCCATCGGCTTCGGCTACATCCACGCGGCCGACGAGTCGCTCGACGTCGCGGGCGCGACCACCGCACACGCCGTCCGGTCCTTCGTCGAGAAGCCCGACCTGAAGACCGCGAAGAAGTACGTCGCCGACGGGTCGTACCTCTGGAACGCGGGCATGTTCATCAGCCGCGCCGATGTGCTCCTCGCCGAGATCGGGCGCAACGAGCCCGAGCTGCTCGTTGGCATCGAGGAGCTCGCCGCCGCGTGGGACACCTCCGCGCGCGGGATCGTCGTCGACCGCATCTGGCCCGCGCTGAAGAAGATCGCCATCGACTACACCGTCGCCGAGCCCGCTGCCGCTGCCGGGCGCATGGCGGTCGTGCCCGGCGACTTCGACTGGGACGACGTCGGCGACTTCGCCTCGCTCGCGAAGCTGCAGTCCGGCGGGCGGAAGAACAACCTGGCCGTGCTCGGCGACAACGCCCGCATCCTGGCCGACTCGGCGAGCGGCATCGTCGTGTCGCAGAGCAACCGGTTGATCTCGCTGATCGGGGTCGAGGACATCGTCGTCGTCGACACCCCGGACGCGCTGCTCGTCACCACGAGCGCGAACGCGCAGCGGGTCAAGGGCGTGGTGGACGCGCTGAAGATCAGCGGGCGGGACGACGTGCTCTGAGGAGCGCCCGTCAGCATGCCAGGAGGGGCATGCCGCACCATCGTGGGTGGTCGCAGCGGGGGTTGCGGGGGAGCCGGGGGAGAGCAGATGGCGGACATCGAGTACGACGCAGGGGACGCGTCAGCGTTGAGCGATGCGCTGCGCACCGCGGATGGCGTCCTGCGCGGGCAAGCGGGCAAGCGTTCCGGGGCGGTGACGACAGGTCCGCAGGACTTCTCCGGGGCCTACGCGAAGCGGTTCCAGGATGCCGCCGTGATCGAGGCCGAGGACCGGGGCAAGCTCGCCGGGGTCCTCGCCGACTTCGCTGACGACATCGACGCGGTGAGCCGACAGGCAGTGGAGGAACGTCAGCGGATCAGCGACCACGATGCGTGGAAGCAGCGTGAAGCACAACGCAACGCTTTCGTCCAGGCGTCCGGTGGCGGTATCGCGGGGGTGGAGGTGCCCCTGTGGGAGTTCGTGACCGACCGGGAACCCTCGACCACGCCGATCACCCCGAAGCCGCTGACGGCGGCGTTCCACGCACGGCAGCGTCCGCACTCGGCTGGCGGCGACGGCAGCGGGAAGAGCTCGGCAGACCCGACCCACTTGCGCACCTTCGTGTCCACCACCCGCTCGGCCGACGGGGCCGCCGACGCCGAGCTGCAGCGGCTGCAGACCGCATGGTCCACTTTCACGGCATCGTGCGGCTGGGCGGTCGTCGACGGGCAGAGCGCGCTCTCCGGATTCCGCCAGTACCTGCAGCACAACGAGTCGGACTGCACGTGGAGCGAGCACGTCGCCACCGCCTTCGAGAAAGCAGGGGGAGCCGGAGCGGTCTCCGACGTGGTGCTCGCCGTCGCCACGAACGGGCGGACGCCACCGGTGCTCGATGCGTTGTTCGCGGAGGGGCTGACCCCGGCCGAGGTCGCGAAGCGGTGGGCAGCGCTGGGGCTGTCGAAGTCCGATGCGCCGGCACTCCGCGCGTTACCGCAGTCCGTGCTGGAGAAGCTCGGCAACCTCGAGGGCGTTGCCTACTGGGCACGAGACACGGCCAACCGGTCGGTGCTCGGGCTCCGCATCGACCAGGTCCAGAGCCGGCTGGCGACCGCGCAGACCGGGTCCGCCTGGTCCGGCCAGTACGGAACGCCGTTCCAGCAGCAGATCGCGTCGCTCCAGAAGGAGTTGAAGGCCCTGCTCAACATCGAGGCCACCCTCGGTAAGAAGGCTTCCGGCGAGCGACACCTCGTCTCCTTGACCGACGACGTCCCACCGCTCGCGGCCGTGTCGGTCGGCGACCTCGACACCGCCAAGAACGTGACCTGGGCAGTGCCGGGTATGAACACGACGACGGCAGACATGTCGTCGTGGACTCGAGCCGCGCAAAACATCTACGACCGTCAGAAGCTTGCTGATGGAGACAGCGATCGTGCTGTGATCTCCTGGATCGGCTACGAGACCCCCGGAGAGACGACTGTCCTCGGCATGGACAAAGCGGAAGCCGGTGCCGAGAAGCTGGCGGCGTCCGTACACGGACTAGACGCCGTCCGGGCTGATGGCATGCCCACCACGAACATCGTCGCGCACTCGTACGGCACGACGACAGCGGGGGTCGCGCTCTCCCGGTCGGACATCCACGTCGACAGATTTGTTGCCCTGGCCTCCGCTGGTCTGCCGGACGCGGTCGATTCGGCGGACGACCTCCACGCCGGCGAGGTTTACGCCGGACAGGCACGGAACGTGCTCTTCGACGAAGGCGGAAAGGGGGACGAGTGGGCGACGGTAGGCCGGAGCTTCAGCCATGGCCATCACGTCGACCCGTCGAAACCAGCATTCGGCGCGACTACGTTCGGTGCTAATGGAGGGTCCGGTCTCGAAGGCAATGCACTTCAAGCCGTTCGGCATCACGATCCTCTACACGCCGATGGCGCTGGTTACCTCGACTCCGGAACCGAGACGCTATACAACGTCGCCGCTGCGACCACTGGCCACGACGAGAAGCTCACTCCCTCAGACCCGATACCAATGACGAAACGCGATCAATTGTTACTAGATGCCGGGGGCTACGAGGAAGGAAGCCGATGACGAGGGAAATGATTCGGAGGCGCGGGGCTGTCGGCTCGCTAACAGTCGTGGTGCTGAGTCTGCTGGCAGCGGGTTGTACACAGTCCCAAGCTGAGTCACCGGAACCAGAAAGGACATCCTCGGTGGATTCCGAAACTGCCTTGAATCAAATGATTGCTGCGGTCGACGACGCGACTAAGCGCCTCGGCGGAGAGTGGCACAAGGAAACTGGGCCGCGGTACGCCGAAGACTGCGAGCTCCCGGACGGGGGGCAAGGGGCGCAATGGCGTTATCTCGTCACGCGGCCTTCGGTTGGGGACGTCGCGAAGGACGTGGCCGGCATGGAAGAGCGCTGGAAGCAGCAGGCCATGACCATCGATCACTGGGGTACAGAGGAAGAGCCGACAATCGTGGGCCGCGGTGGTGACAGAACGAAATCGATCAGTCTCTCAGTGGCAAAGAACCTCTATGGTGTTGAGGCCATTTCGGTGTGTTTCACAGGTGACGCTGACGACTTGTGACGGGGTTAATGCAGCTGTGTTCTGCATGACGATGAGCAGGGTGCGCAGTGCCAGAACATTGTGGGGAGCGCCATCGAGGCGTGGTGCTTCCCGGGGGCCGGACCGACTCGGTGGCGCGGTGACGGACTCGAACGGCCTCTCGGTCTCTGATGACCAGTACGGGGTCCAGGCGGTGTCGCTGTGCTTCCCCGGGGACCCCGATGAGCTCTGACACGATCACCGCACGCCGGTGGACCGCGTCCGCGATCAGTGTGCTCGTCGTCGGCGCGCTCGTCGGCTGTGCGTCGCCCGCTCCGACACCGACACCGAGCGAGACGGCGACACCGGTGCTCGACGCCGAGACCGCACAACGGCAGATGGTCGATGCCGTCGACGCGGTCACGACGCGACTCGGGGGTGACTGGCGGCAGCGGAGTGGGCCGGACTACGCCGAGGACTGCATGGGGTCCGATGGCCGGGCGATGGCGCGGTGGACCTCGTTCGTCACCAGGACGGGCAACGACGGCGTGGCAGACCAGATGCCGACGGTCGAACGCGGATGGCGCGAGCAGGGGATGACCGTGGAACGGTGGGGAACCGCCTCCGAGCCGACCCTCGTGGGACGCGGTGGGGGTCGTCTTTCATCGATCAGCCTGTCCGTGGCCCCCGGTCTGACCGCTGTCCAGAGCGTCTCGCTCTGCTTCCCGGGCGACGCTGATGCGCTCTGAGCACAGGCTGCGACGACGCGCCGGGGTCCTCGGGACCGGTGTGCTCGTCGTCGGAGCGCTCGTCGGCTGTTCCGCGGCCGGTCCGGCCCCCGCAACGGCACTAACGTCCGAGCACGCTGTCCCGGCCGTCAACCGGGACGTCGCGCAGCAGCAGCAGATGGTCGACGACGTCGAGGCGGTCACCGGTCGACTCGGTGGGAGTTGGCAGCCGCGGACCGGCCCCGACTACCTGGAGGACTGCCGGCTCCCCGGCGGCGACCAGGGTGCGAAGTGGCGGTACCTCGTCACCCGCGCGGGCACCGGCGACGCGGCCGGCGACGTCGCTGCGACCGAGGCACGGTGGCAGCACCAGGGGATGACGATCGACCACTGAGGGACGGCGGACCGCCCGACCATCGTGGGTCGTGGTGGCGGGCGGACGGACTCGATCCGGCTGACGGTGTCGAAGGGGCAGTACGCGGTCCAGGCTCTCTCGCTGTGCTTCCCCGGCGACGCGGACGAGGACTTCTGAACCACCCTGCGGACCGGCGGATGTGCGGGATGCCTGCACGATCCTCCAGACCGTGGCCCGGCTGTAGCGCTCCATCACGAAACCCCGCGAACTGGGGTCACGGACGAGCCATCGCGTTTCCGGCGCGTTACGACGCGGTCGCGATCGCGTAACCGATGTCGGAGGGCCTGCAGACCGGTCCTGTACCGCCCGGCCGGTCGTGTACTGTCCTCACGATCGCCCGGTGCGCAGTGACTCCGGGCCGACTCCCGATCTCCCCGGAGGAACCCCCGTGTCATCTCGTACCCGCCGCGTCGCCATGAGCGGCCTCGCGCTCGTCGGCACCGTCGCCGTGCTCGCCGGCTGCGCATCCGCACCGTCCGACTCGACCTCGTCCAAGAAGTCCGACTTCCTGCCCTGCATGGTGTCCGACGCGGGCGGCTTCGACGACAAGTCGTTCAACCAGCTCGGCTTCGAGGGCATGAAGGACGCCGCGTCCGAGCTCGGTGCCCAGTACAAGGACGCCGAGTCCAAGGACGCCACCGTCTACGACTCGAACATCCAGCAGCTCGTCAACCAGAACTGCAACCTCATCGTCACGGTCGGCTTCAACCTCGCCGCCTCGACGAAGAAGCAGGCCGCGGCGAACCCCGACACCGACTTCGCGATCATCGACGACAACTCGATCAACGCGAAGAACGTCAAGCCGATCACGTTCGACACCTCGCAGGCGGCGTTCCTCGCCGGCTACGCGGCCGCGTCGTACTCGAAGTCCGGCACCGTCGGTACCTTCGGCGGCATGCAGATCCCGACCGTCACCATCTTCATGGACGGCTTCGCGGACGGCGTCGCGTACTACAACGAGCAGAAGAAGAAGGACGTCAAGGTCGTCGGCTGGGACGTCGAGAGCCAGAAGGGCTCCTTCACCGGTGGCTTCGAGGCCGGCACCCAGGCGAAGTCGGTCGCGCAGTCGCTGCTCGACCAGGACGCCGACGTGATCCTGCCCGTCGGTGGCCCGATCTACCAGTCCGCCGCAGAGGCGATCAAGGACGCCGACAACGGCTCCGTCCTCATCGGCGCGGACAGCGACCTCTACGAGGCCGACCCCCGCTACAAGGACATCGCCTTCACCTCGATCGAGAAGGGCATGAAGCCCGCGGTCAAGGACGTCGTCGAGCAGGCCGCCAAGGGCAACTACTCGAAGACCCCGTACGTCGGCACGCTGAAGAACGACGGCGTCGGCATCGCGCCGTTCCACGACTACGAGTCCAAGGTCGACTCGGGTCTGCAGGGTGAGCTCGACGAGATCAAGGCCGGCATCATCGACGGCTCGGTCAAGGTCGACACCGAGGCATCCGTCAAGTAGTCCGACGAACGCGGGCGGGGGATCACTCCTCCGCCCGCGTTCTCGCGCGCACGGGGACCCGTGCGCGCCCGAGACAGAAATAGACTCACCGACATGAAGCTCGAACTCCGCGGCATCACGAAGCGGTTCGGCACCCTGGTCGCCAACGACCACATCTCGATCACCGTCGAACCGGGCGAGGTGCACTGTCTCCTCGGCGAGAACGGTGCGGGCAAGTCGACCCTGATGAACGTCCTCTACGGCATGTACCAGGCCGAGGAGGGCGAGATCCTGCTCGACGACGTCGTCCAGCACTTCGACGGACCGGGCGACGCCATGCGCTCCGGCATCGGCATGGTGCACCAGCACTTCATGCTCGTCCCCGTCTTCACCGTGGCCGAGAACGTCATGCTCGGGCAGGAAGAGACCGCGTTCGGTGGCCGTCTCGACCTCGCCGGTGCCCGCAGACGTGTCCGTGAGATCTCCGAGCGGTTCGGGTTCGACGTCGACCCCGACGCCCGGGTCGAGGACCTGCCCGTCGGTGTCCAGCAGCGCGTGGAGATCATCAAGGCGCTCTCCCGTGACGCCTCCGTGCTGGTGTTCGACGAGCCGACGGCCGTCCTCACCCCGCAGGAGACCGACGAGCTGATGGGCATCATGCGCCAGCTCCGCGAGGCCGGCACCGCCATCGTCTTCATCACCCACAAGCTCCGCGAGGTCCGTGAGGTCGCCGACCGCATCACCGTGATCCGCCTCGGCAAGGTCGTGGGGGAAGCGTCCCCGACCGCGTCGAACAGCGAACTCGCGGCGCTGATGGTCGGCCGCAGCGTCGAACTCGTCGTCGAGAAGGCCCCGGCCACCCCGGGCGAGGCAGCCCTGGTCGTCGAGGGCCTCACCGTCACCGACCCCGCCGGCCTCGTGCTGGTCGACGACGTCTCGTTCACGGTCCGCCGTGGCGAGGTGCTCGCGATCGCGGGCGTGCAGGGCAACGGCCAGACCGAGCTGACCGAGGCGATCATGGGCCTCGAGCCGGTGCGCTCCGGCCGGATCACCCTGGACGGGCGCGAGGTCACCGGCCGCAGCGTCAAGCAGATCCTGGACGCCGGAGTCGGGTTCGTCCCCGAGGACCGCAAGGAAGACGGCCTGGTCGGTGAGTTCACGATCGCCGAGAACCTCATGCTCGACCGCGCGGACGCCGCCGACTTCGTCCGTGCCGGCACCATCCGCGCCGCCGAGCGGGACGCCTTCGCCGACGAGAAGATCGCCGAGTTCGACATCCGCACGCCCGGCCGGACCACCGCGGCCGGCCGGCTCTCCGGCGGCAACCAGCAGAAGATCGTCCTGGCCCGCGAACTCAGCCGCCCCCTGCGGCTCTTCGTCGCCGCGCAGCCCACCCGCGGCATCGACGTCGGCTCGATCGAGTTCGTGCACAAGCGCATCGTCGAGACCCGCGACAGCGGCGTCCCGGTGATCGTCGTCTCCACCGAGCTCGACGAAGTCGTCGCGCTCGCCGACCGGATCGCCGTGATGTACCGCGGCGCGATCGTCGGCATCGTCCCCGCGTCCACACCCCGGGACGTCCTCGGACTCATGATGGCGGGCGAACTGCCCGCAGGAACGGAGCTCGCCGCGTGAGCGACCCCACGCCGCAGCACGACGGCACCACGCCGTCGGACCGCACCACACCCACCCACGCGACCACGGGCCTCCCGGCCGACGCCGACACGACGCGTGCCGACACGACGCGTGCCGACGCGACGCGTGCCGACGCGACGCGTGCCGACACGACGCGTGCCGACGCGACGCCCGCCGTCGACGACCGCCTGCAGGAGGTCACCGGCGCACCGCACCTGATGACCGATTCGGCGACCGACAGCGAGCGCCGCGAAGGACGCTGGAGCGACGCGCTCCGGAGCATCGTGAACGGCTCGGTCCTGACCACCGTCCTCGCAGTGGTCCTGGCCCTCGTCGCCAGCGGTGTCCTCATCGCCCTCACCGACAAGGACGTCCAGGCCGCAGCCGGGTACTTCTTCGCCCGTCCGCTCGACACGCTCCGGGCGGTCGGGACGGCCGTCGGCGGTTCGTACTCGTCGCTGTTCCAGGGCTCGGTCATCAACTTCGGTGCCCCGTCGTTCGCGACCGCGATCGCCCCGATCACGCGCTCCGTCGACTACGCGGTGCCGCTCGTCGCCGCCGGTCTCGGCGTCGCGGTCGCGTTCCGCACCGGCCTGTTCAACATCGGCGGTCAGGGACAGGTCCTGATGGCCGCCGCGGCCGCCGGCTGGGTGGGGTTCTCGTTCGACCTGCCGGCCGTCGTGCACATCCCGCTCACGATCCTCGCCGGCATCGTCGGCGGTGCGGTGTGGGCAGGCATCGTCGGACTCCTCAAGGCCCGGACCGGTGCCAACGAGGTCGTCCTGACGATCATGCTCAACTACGTCGCGCTGTACCTGGTGAGCTTCATGCTCCGCACCCCCGGTCTCCTGCAGGCCGGCGGCAGCCCGAACCCGATCTCGCCGGCGACCCGCGACTCGGCGGTCCTGCCGTCGCTGTTCGGCTCGCGGTTCGGCATCGACGTCGGCTTCATCGTCGCCCTCATCGCGGTCGTCGTCGTGTGGTGGTTGATGAACAAGTCGTCGCTCGGGTTCCGCTTCCGCACGGTGGGCGAGAACCCCCGTGCCGCTCGCGTCGCCGGCATGAGCGTCCCGATGCTCACCGTCTGGGTGATGGTCATCTCGGGCGCCCTCATCGGCATCGCCGGCGCCTACCAGGTCGAGGGCGCCGTCACGACCGGCTTCACCTCGGGCATCGACGCCGGCATCGGGTTCGACGCGATCACCGTCGCGCTGCTCGGCCGCTCGAAGCCGTGGGGCACCTTCTGGGCCGCGATCCTGTTCGGGGTGCTCAAGAACGGCGGCTACGCGATGCAGGCCGCCAACGGCATCCCGATCGACATCGTCGGCGTCATCCAGGCACTCATCGTCCTGTTCATCGCGGCCCCGCCGCTCGTCCGCGCGGTCTTCCGGATCCCGCAGCCGGGCGCACGTCGCCGCACCCGTAAGAACTCCGAGCGGAAGGCGGTCGCCGCGTGAGCACCCTCAGTCCCACCGCGGTCCCGGCGACCCCCGTCGCCGACCGTGCGGTCGAGACCACCCGCAGCTGGAAGGCACCGATCGCGTTCGCCGTGTTCTCGGTGCTCGCCGCCGTGCTGTTCCTCGGCGTCCGCCGTGGCGGCACGACCACGTTCCGACTCGCCAACGCCGGTGACTTCGTGCAGCTGCCGAACGTCGGTCTGCCGTCGCTGGCGACCGGCGTGGTCGTCGTCGTCCTGCTGTCGTTGGGCACCGCCGTCGCCTTCTTCCTGGTCGGGCGGTACCGGCCGGTGCCGCTGTGGCTGACGAGCGTCTTCGCGGTCGTCTTCGTCGTCGGGTTCCTCACCTGGGCAGCCGCCGGCAAGACGATCCCGCTGCCCGGCCTGTTGGTCGGCGCGATCGGCCTCAGCGTCCCGCTGGTGTTCGGCGCCCTCGGCGGGGTCATCTCCGAGCGCGTCGGCGTCGTGAACATCGCCATCGAGGGACAGTTCCTCGCCGGTGCGTTCACCTCGGCGCTCATCGCCTCGCTGACCGGGTCCGCCTGGGTCGGGTTGATCGGTGCGCTCGTCGCGGGTGTGCTCGTGTCGTTCGTCCTCGCGGCGTTCAGCATCAAGTACCTCGTCGACCAGGTCATCGTCGGTGTGGTGATCAACGCGTTCATCTCCGGGCTCACCGGGTTCCTGTACTCGCAGGTGCTCTCGCCGTCCGAAACGACCCTGAACGTCGGCATCCGCTTCCCGAAGATCGAGATCCCGGTCCTGCACCAGATCCCGGTGATCGGCCCGGTGCTCTTCGAGCAGACCGTCATCGTCTACCTGGCGTACATCGCGGTGGCCGTGGTGACCTTCGCCCTGTTCAAGACCCGCTGGGGCCTCCGCCTCCGCGCGGTCGGCGAGCACCCGGAGGCGGCGGACACCGTCGGCATCAACGTCACCGGCACGCGGTTCTGGAACGTCTCGCTCGCCGGTGCGATCGCGGGTCTGGGCGGCGCCTACTTCACGCTCGACGCGGTCGGTCCGTTCACGAAGGACATGACGGCGGGCGCGGGCTACATCGCCCTGGCCGCGGTCATCTTCGGCCGGTGGGACCCGATCAAGGCGACGCTGGCAGCCCTGCTGTTCGGCTTCGCGTCGAACCTGCAGAACACGCTCGGGGCGATCAACTCGCCGGTGCCGAGCGAGTTCCTGCTGATGCTGCCCTACGTCGTGACGATCTTCGCGGTCGCCGGTCTGGTCGGGCAGTCGCGCGGTCCGGCGGCGTCCGGCAAGCCCTACATCAAGAACTGAGCGATCGGCGGGACACCGGTGTCCGTCGGTCGAACCGCGTCGACACGCGGTTCGATGGACCGACACCGGTGTCCCGCTGTACGACACCGCGCGCGCGAGAGCGCGCGACACCGCACCACGCACGGGAGGCACGCCACATGACCGACACGAACGCTGCGGGAGACCACGGGGTCGGCACCGACCCCGAGACCGGCGAGCCGGTCTGGGCGGACCCGGCCACGAGCCTCCCGGCCGACGCCGAGGCGCCGATCGACGGGAGCGCCCGCGTCGACGTCGACGTGGACTGGGACGCTCTCCGCGAGGCGGCCACGACCGCGATGGGCCGCGCCTACGTGCCGTACTCGTCCTTCCCGGTGGGGGCCGCGGCGCTCACCGACGACGGCCGGATCGTCTCCGGCTGCAACGTCGAGAACGCCTCGTACGGGGTGACCCTGTGTGCCGAGTGCTCGCTCGTGTCGCAGCTGTTCATGACCGGCGGCGGCAAGCTCGTCGCGTTCACCTGCGTCGACGGCGACGGGGCGACCCTGATGCCGTGCGGCCGCTGCCGCCAGCTGCTGTTCGAGCACTCCACCGAGGGCATGCTCCTCGAGACGGTCTCGGGCATCCGCACCATCGACGAGGTCCTGCCGGACGCCTTCGGCCCGCGGACCCTCGCCACCTACCGGCAGGAGCACTGACATGGCCGTCGAGCCGTTCGACACCGTCGACCTCATCCGCACGAAGCGCTCCAGCGGGACCCTGTCCACCGCCGAGATCGACTGGCTCGTCGACGCGTACACGCGCGGCTACGTCGGCGACGAGCAGATGGCCGCGCTCGCGATGGCGATCTTCCTCAACGGCATGGAGCGTCGGGAGATCCGGGACCTCACGCTCGCGATGATCGCGTCGGGGGAGCGGATGTCGTTCGGCTCGCTCGGCAAGACCACGGTCGACAAGCACTCCACCGGAGGCGTCGGCGACAAGATCACCCTGCCACTCGCACCGCTCGTCGCCACGTTCGGCGTCGCGGTGCCGCAGCTCTCCGGCCGCGGGCTCGGGCACACGGGTGGCACGCTCGACAAGCTCGAGTCGATCCCGGGATGGCAGGCGGCACTCTCGAACGAGCGCATGACGTCAGTGCTGCAGGACGTCGGTGCCGTCATCTGTGCCGCGGGCTCCGGCCTGGCACCCGCCGACAAGAAGCTCTACGCCCTCCGTGACATCACCGGCACGGTCGAGTGCATCCCGCTCATCGCGTCGAGCATCATGTCGAAGAAGATCGCCGAGGGCACCGCAGCGCTCGTCCTCGACGTGAAGTTCGGCTCCGGCGCGTTCATGGCGGACTTCGAGCAGTCGAAGCTGCTGGCGCAGACGATGGTCGACCTCGGCAAGGACGCCGGGGTCGCGACCTCGGCGCTCCTCACCGACATGGAGGTCCCGCTCGGCCTGACGATCGGCAACGCACTCGAGGTCCGTGAGTCCGTCGAGGTCCTCGCCGGCGGTGGTCCCGCCGACGTGGTGTCGCTGACCCTCTCGCTCGCGGAGGAGATGCTGCGCCTGGCCGGGGTCACCGACGCGGACCCGGCCGCCGCACTCGCCGACGGCCGCGCGATGGACACCTGGCGCCGGATGATCGAGGCGCAGGGCGGCGACGCCTCGGCCGCACTGCCGGTCGCAGCGGAGACGCACGTCGTCACCGCCACCGAGTCCGGTGTGCTCACCACCCAGCAGGCGCTCCCCTTCGGCATCGCGGCGTGGCGCCTGGGTGCCGGACGGGCCCGGGCGCAGGACCCGGTGCAGGCCGGCGCCGGCATCGAGCTGCACGTCAAGCCGGGTGACACCGTCACCGCCGGCCAGCCGCTGTGGACGCTGCACACCGACGAGCCGGCCCGCTTCGAGCGGGCCCTCGAGTCGCTCGAGGGGGCGTGGTCGATCGGGGAGTCCGCGCCCGAGCGCGGACCGATCGTGCGCGAACGGATCCAGTAGCGGCCCGCTGCCCGCATCACACCATCCGGACCGGAGGCTCCCCGCACGACGTGTGGGGAGCCTCCAGTCCATGGTCCACACCCTTGTCGACGGCGCCCTGCGGCGGCCGGTGACCACCGGTAGCCTTGGGCGCATGAGCGACGCCGCCCCCATCTACCGCCTGCCCGACGCCGGAGCGGTCATCAACGACCTCCCCAAGGTCTCGCTGCACGACCACCTGGACGGCGGCCTCCGCCCCGCGACGATCATCGAGCTCGCCGCGACCGACGGCGTCGAGCTGCCGACCACCGACCCGACCGAGCTCGCCACGTGGTTCGCCGACCAGTCGAACTCCGGCTCCCTGGTCGAGTACCTCAAGACCTTCGACGTGACCACCGCGGTGATGCAGACCGCAGCCGGTCTGACCCGCGTCGCGAAGGAGTTCGTCGAGGACCTCGTCGCCGACGGCGTCGTCTACGGTGAGATCCGCTGGGCGCCGGAGCAGCACCTGCAGCGCGGCCTGACCCTCGACCAGACGGTCGAAGCCGTGCAGGCCGGCATCGAGGAAGCGGTCGACGCCGCCGGCGGGTCCATCCGGATCGGCCAGCTCGTCACCGCCATGCGGCACGCCGACCGGTCGATGGAGATCGCCGAGCTCGCCGTCCGCCACCGCGACCACGGCGTCGTCGGCTTCGACATCGCCGGCGCCGAAGCCGGGTTCCCGGCGTCGGACCACCGTGCGGCGTTCGACTACCTGGCCTCCGAGCTGTTCCCCGTCACGGTGCACGCCGGTGAAGCCGACGGTCTCGCGTCGATCCGCTCGGCGCTCGTCGACGGTCGCGCACTGCGACTCGGCCACGGCGTCCGCGTGTTCGAGGACGTCTCGCTGTCGGACGGCGGCGACGGCTCGATGCTCGCCACCCTCGGCGAGGTCGCGTCCTGGGTCCGCGACCGTGAGATCCCGCTCGAGGTCTCGCCGTCCTCGAACCTGCAGACCGGTGCCATCGCCGCGTGGGGTGACGACCTGGCCGACCACCCCTTCGACGTCCTGTACCAGCTGGGGTTCCGCGTCACGGTGAACACCGACAACCGCCTGATGAGCAACACCTCGCTGTCGAAGGAGCTCGCGCTGCTGGCCGGCACGTTCGGCTACGACCTCGACGACCTGGCCGCGTTCCAGATCAACGCCGCGCTCGGGACCTTCCTGCCGCTGGAGGACCGCGAGGAGATCATCGCCGCGATCACCGCCGGGTACGCGGAGGCCTGAGTCGATGGGCCTGCCGCCGCTGCCGGACCCGGCCGTCGTCCTCGGGGCGTCCGCGTCGTCGTGGCGTGACGCGCTGCGGACGGCCGGCGGCGCCCTCGTGGCCTCCGGAGCGACCACCGACGCGTACACCGACGCCATGATCGGCATGGTCGAGGAACACGGGGCGTACATCGTCATCTCGCCGGGGCTGGCGTTCGCGCACGCCCGGCCGGGGTCCAGCGTGCTGCGTGACGGTCTGGCGGTCGTGACCCTCGCCGCACCGGTCGTGTTCGGGCACCCGCACAACGACCCGGTCTCGGTCGTCCTCGGCCTGGCCGTGGCCGAGGTCGGGACGCATCTCGAGTCGATCGGCGCGATCGCGAACCTGTTCAACGACGCCTCGGTCACCGGGCGGCTCGCTGCCGCCGTCACGGCCGACGAGGTCCGGGCCATCATGGGAGTGACGACGGCATGAAGATCGTGACCATCTGCGGCGCGGGCATCGGTGCCAGCGCGATCCTCAAGGTGAACGCGGAAAAGGCGCTGGCGACGCTCGGACTGACCGCAGAGGTCGTCGCCGCCGACGTCGCCTCGGTGCGGGACGTGTCCGACGACGCCAACGTGATCCTCACGAGCCAGGAGTTCGTCGAGGCCATCGGGACGACGTACGCCGAGGTCATCGTGATCCGGAACCACTTCGACCAGAGCGAGATCACGGCGGCTGTGGAGAAGGCGCTGGGCTGACCGACCGCCCGGTACGATCGGCGCATGGTCAGCACCGAGAACCCCCTGAACGACCCCGCCGTCGACCCCTTCGACGTGGCCCGCGACGCCGCCGCAGTCATCGCTGAGCGGTCCGGCATCGAACGCCACGACGTCGCCCTGACGCTCGGCTCCGGCTGGGGAAAGGCCGCCGACCTGCTCGGGGAGACCGTCTCCGAGATCCCCGCGGCGGACGTCCCCGGGTTCAGTGCCTCGGCCGTCCCCGGGCACTCCGGCACCGTCAGGTCGATCCGTCTCGCCGACGGACGGCACGCGCTCGTCATCGGTGCTCGGACCCACTACTACGAGAACCACGGCGTGCGTCGCGTCGTGCACAGCGTCCGGACCGCCGCTGCCACGGGTGCCTCCGTCATGGTCCTCACCAACGGTGCCGGGGGCATCAAGGAGACCTGGACGCCCGGCACCCCGGTCCTCATCAGCGACCACATCAACCTGACCGCGGACAGCCCGCTCGAGGGCGCGACGTTCATCGACCTGACCGACCTGTACTCGGCACGCCTCCGTGCGGTCGCGAAGTCCGTCGACCCGTCCCTCGACGAAGGCGTCTACACGCAGTTCCGCGGCCCGCACTACGAGACCCCGGCCGAGGTCCGGATGGCGAAGGCGATCGGCGGACACATCGTCGGCATGTCGACGGCGCTCGAGGCCATCGCCGCTCGTCAGGCCGGCATGGAGATCCTCGGCTTCTCGCTCATCACGAACCTGGCAGCCGGCATCCAGAAGACGCCGCTGTCCCACACCGAGGTGCTCGAGGCCGGCAAGCAGGCCGAGCCGGTCATCGCCGACCTGCTCGCCCGCGTGGTGGCGGCACTGTGAGCGTCGTCGACACCGCCAGGGCCTGGATCGAGCAGGACCCCGACGACGAGACCCGGGCCGAACTCCAGCAGCTCGTCGACGCCGGGGACACCGACGAGCTCGCAGCCCGCTTCGCCGGACGGCTGGAGTTCGGCACCGCAGGCCTCCGGGCCGAGCTCGGCGCGGGTCCGCTCCGCATGAACCGCGTCGTCGTGACGCAGGCCGCCGCGGGGCTCGCCCGGTTCCTCATCGACTCCGGCCGCGATCGCAGCGTCGTCATCGGCTACGACGGCCGCGTCAACTCGGACGTCTTCGCGCGGGACTCGGCCGAGGTCATGCGCGGCCTGGGTCTCGACGTGACGCTGCTGCCCTCGGCGCTGCCGACACCGCTCGTCGCGTTCGCCGTCCGGCACCTGGGCGTCGGCGCGGGCGTCATGGTGACGGCGAGCCACAACCCGCCACGGGACAACGGCTACAAGGTGTACCTCGGCGGGGACGACGAGGGCTCGCAGATCGTGCCGCCGGTCGACGGTGAGATCGCCGCCGCCATCGACGTCGTCGCAGCCGGGGACATCCGCTCGCTCACCCGTGCGACGGACTACACCGTCGCCGATGCGTCGCTCGTCCAGGCCTACGTGGACGCGACGGCTGCGACCGTACCGGCCCCGGGCCTCCCGGCCGATGCGCAGCCGTCCGTCGTCTACACGGCCATGCACGGTGTCGGGTGGGAGACCGCCCGCGCGGTGTTCGCGCAGGCGGGCTTCCGCGAGCCGGCCGTCGTGCCGGAGCAGATCGAGCCGGACGGCGCCTTCCCGACCGTCTCGTTCCCGAACCCCGAGGAGCCGGGTGCCATGGACCTGGCGATCGCCCGGGGCGCCGCGGTGGGTGCCGACCTGGTGATCGCGAACGACCCGGACGCCGACCGACTGGCACTCGCGATCCCGGACGGCTCCGGCTCGTACCGGCGTCTCGCCGGCAACGAGGTCGGCTGGCTCCTCGGCTGGCGCGCCGCCGCACGGGCCGCCGACGCCGGCGTGACCGGGAGGCTGGCCGCGTCGATCGTCAGCTCGCCCGCACTCGCACGCGTCGCCGAGCAGTACGGACTCGGGCACCGGGACACGCTGACGGGCTTCAAGTGGGTGTCCCGCGTGCCGGACCTGCTCTTCGGCTACGAAGAGGCGCTCGGGTACCTGGTCGACCCGCAGGTCATCCGCGACAAGGACGGCATCTCCGCTGCACTGGAGCTGCTGTCGCTGGCGACCGAACTCGCTGCCGAGGGCAAGACCATCGCGGACCAGCTCGAGGCGTTCGCCGAGCGGTTCGGAGCCTTCGCCTCCGGGCAGGTGGCCACACGCGTGGACGACCTGTCACGCATCGGGGAGATCATGGCGTCGCTCCGGACGTCCACCCCGACGGACCTCGGCGGTGTCGAGATCACGTCGGTGACGGACTTCCTCGACGGGGTCGAGGGCTTCCCGCCGTCGGACATCCTGCGCTTCGACCTCGACGGTGGCGCCCGGGTCATCGTCCGCCCGAGTGGTACCGAGCCGAAGGTGAAGGTCTACATCGACACCGTCGCTGGGACCTCCGCCGAAGCCACCGCGCTGGCCGACCGCCTGGCCGCGGCCGTCCGCCCGCTGGTCTCGTAGGGCGCGGCGGCGGCGCCGCGCCGCTGCGCCTGCGCCGCCGCGGCGTGCCGCCGCCTGCGCACAACAGGAACCCGCTCGCGCCGCTGCATCCCGCGGTTCGAGCGGGTTCCTGTTGTGCGGCGTCAGTCGGAACCGGGCTCCTGCACGACAGCGGGCGCCAGCGCGGTCGTCCACAGGGTCGGCGAACGCCCTGCGGCGGCGGTGGGCGTCCGCGAGGCTGCGGAGATGCAACGACTCGAGATCATCAGGGGTGGGAGCGTCGACCCCACCGGCCGTCGCGGTCGGGACCTCGTCGCAGCGGCCGACCGGGGCGCACTCGTCCGGCTCGCACCCGGCAGGTTCGTCGACGCCGAGCGCTGGCGAACGGCCGACGCCCGCGTCCGCCATCTCGCTCGGATCGACGCCGTCGACGAGTTGATCGCTCCGCGCCTCGTGCTGTCCCACGTGTCAGCCCTCGCCTTGCACGGGCTGCCCTGGAGCGGTGAGCTCCCCGAGGTCGTCGACGTCATCGATCCCGAGCGGGAGACATCCCAGTCCCTCCGGCTGCTGCGGAAGCACCCCGGGAAGGGCAGGTCGCTGGGTATCGCCCGGGCGTCCTCGGGCCGGCCGGTCACGGACCTCCGGAGCACCGTCGTCGACATCGCGCTCACCCAGGACCTCCGACGTTCCGTGCCCGTCCTCGACGTCGCGCTCCAGCGCGGTGTCGACCGGTCGACGCTCCGAGCTGAGCTGGACGCCAAGAGGGCCGTGCACGGCCGGGACCGTGCACGCTTCGCGATCGGGTTCGCCGACCCACGCAGTGGCTCGGTGGGGGAGTCGATCGCCCGTGTGGCGTTGGACGAGCTCGGAGCGCCACGGCCCGAACTCCAGACCGAGTTCCACGACGCTGCGGGCTTCGTGGCGCGGGTCGACTTCTGGTTCCCCGACCACGGCGTCGTCCTCGAGTTCGACGGTGCCGCGAAGTACCGGGACCCGGCCCTGCGCGCCGCGGGCCTCACCGCGGAGGACGTCCTCCTCCAGGAGAAGCGCCGCGAGGACCGGCTCCGCCGTGTGTCCGACGTCCGTCGACTCGGTCGGTTCGGGTGGCCGGAGACGCGGGACACGGAGCGGCTCCGAGCGCTGCTGCTGGGGCTGGGCCTCCCGCTCGAGACCCGACGTTTCCGCCGGATCCGCTGACGCTGCGTCCGCTGGTTCCACCTGGCGCCGCACAACAGGAACCGCCCCGAACCGCGGGAAGCCGTGGTTCGAGGCGGTTTCTGTTGTGCGCAGCCGATCGGCGCCGGGCGCCGGGCGCCGCGCGCCGGACGCCGCGCGCCGCGCGCCGCGCGCCGGGCGCCCGCTACGCGAGCTCGAGCAGGACGTGGCCCGAGGAGACCGTCTGGCCGACGGGGGCGTTCAGCCCGGTGACGATGCCGTCCTTGTGCGCCTGGACGGGCTGCTCCATCTTCATGGCCTCGAGGACGACGAGCAGGTCGCCCTTCACCACGGTGTCACCCTCGGCGACCGCGAGCTTCACCACGGTGGCCTGCATCGGCGACGCGACCGAGGAGCCGGACGCCGCACGGCCACCCTTGACGCCGGAGGACCGACGCTTCGGGGGAGCGGACGGGCCGGACGGGCGACGCGCGCCGCCGGCACCACCGCCGACGACGACGGAGGGCATGGTCACCTCGATGCGCTTGCCCTGCACCTCGACGACGACGCTCTCGCGCTCGCCCGGCGCGGGCAGTTCCTCGGGGGAGCCGCTCCAGGCCGGGATGTCGTTCACGAAGTCGGTCTCGATCCACTGTGTGTAGACCGAGAACGGCGTCGCGTCGTCGGTGGCGAACGCGGGGTCCGCGACGACGGCACGGTGGAACGGGATGACCGTCGGCAGGCCGGCGACCTCGAACTCGGCGAGGGCACGGCGGGAGCGCTCGAGCGCCTCTGCACGCGTGGAACCGGTGACGATGAGCTTCGCGAGCATCGAGTCGAACGAGCCCGAGACGACGTCGCCGGACACCACGCCGGAGTCGACCCGGACGCCGGGGCCGGACGGTGCGTTGAACACGTGGACGGGGCCCGGCGCGGGGAAGAAGTTGCGGCCCGGGTCCTCGCCGTTGATGCGGAACTCGAACGAGTGGCCGCGCGGGGTCGGGTCGGCGTAGTCGAGCGTGCCGCCCTCGGCAATGCGGAACTGCTCGCGGACGAGGTCGATGCCGGTGACCTCCTCGGAGACGCAGTGCTCGACCTGCAGACGCGTGTTGACCTCGAGGAACGAGACCGTGCCGTCGGCGCCGATGAGGAACTCGCAGGTACCGGCACCGACGTAGCCGACCTCGCGGAGGATCGCCTTCGACGACTCGTACAGCAGGGTCTGCTGCGCCTCGGTGAGGTACGGCGCCGGTGCTTCCTCGACGAGCTTCTGGTGGCGTCGCTGCAGCGAGCAGTCGCGTGTGGACACGACGACGACGTTGCCGTGCTCGTCCGCGAGGCACTGGGTCTCGACGTGCCGCGGCTTGTCGAGGTACTTCTCGACGAAGCACTCGCCTCGGCCGAACGCGGCGATGGCCTCGCGCGTGGCGGACTCGAACAACTCGGGGATGGAGGCCCGGTCCCGCGCCACCTTCAGGCCACGGCCACCGCCACCGAAGGCGGCCTTGATCGCGACGGGCAGTCCGACCTCGTCCGCGAAGGCGACGACCTCGGACACGTCCTGCACCGGCTCGATCGTGCCGGGGGCGAGGGGTGCGCCGACCTTCTCGGCCACGTGCCGTGCGGAGACCTTGTCGCCGAGACGCTCGATCGAGTCGGGCGACGGCCCGATCCAGGTGAGCCCGGCGTCGATGACGGCGCGCGCGAAGTCGGCGTTCTCGGCGAGGAAGCCGTACCCGGGGTGCACGGCGTCGGCGCCGGAGCGTCGGGCGACCGAGATGATCTTCTCGATGACCAGGTAGGTGTCGGCGCTCGTGGTGCCGTTCAGCGCGTAGGCCTCGTCGGCGAGGCGGGCGTGCAGGGCGTCACGGTCCTGGTCGGCGTACACCGCAACCGAGGCCTTGCCCGCATCGCGGGCCGCTCGGATGATGCGGACGGCGATCTCGCCGCGGTTCGCGATGAGGACCTTGCTGATGCGGGTCATGGGACATCAGCGTATTCGTGCGCCAGGGCCCTGTTTTGACCGCCATCCACAAGAAACACCGCGTGCAGCAGGTGGATGTCTACAGGCGGGGAGGTGGCGAGCGCGCCGGCGGGCTCCTACCGTGTCCAGAGGTCGTGCCAGGCGATCCCGAACCCCTGCAGGAGCATCGACCGCAGCATCGGCAGCGACAGACCGACGACGGCCGAGGGTGCTCCGTCGATCCGCGTGATGAAGGCGGCGGCGCGCCCGTCGATCGTGAACGCGCCGGCGACCTCGAGCGGCTCGCCGGTCGCGACGTACGCGTCGATCTCCGCGGGCGTCATGTCGTCGGCGAACGTCAGCACGGCGCTGTCCACCGCGACGACCCGGTCACCGTCCACGACGAGCGCGGAACCGCCCGGTGCGACCGGCCCCAGGTCGCCCACGGGGCGGACGGGAGGCGCGTCACCAGCCCGTCCCGCGCCTCCCGTCCCGGCAGTGGTCACCCCGACCCCGGCGCGCCGGTCCACGACGCTGTGCCCGCTCCACAGCGTGCCGCCGCCCGCGGCGAGCATCTGCCGCCACCGCTCGCGGGCCACCTCCGGGTCGTGCGGCTTGCCGTACAGCACCCCGTCGACCTCGAAGGCGGAGTCGCCGCCGAAGACGATGCCGTCGAGGCCGGTGTCGGTGCCGTCGGCCAGCTCGACGCGCCCGTCCGCGACCGCCGTGGCCTTCGCGACCGCGAGCAGCGAAACGAGTTCCGGTCCGGTGAGCCCGCGACCGAGTCGGTCCTGCTCGGTGGCCGCCACCGCGTCCTCGTCGACCCCCGGCGAGACGAGCACCGGTTCGATCCCGGACTGCGCCAGGAGCGCGCGACGGGCGGGGGAGGTGCTCGCGAGGTACAGACGCATGGGAACATCGAACCATGGGTGAATCCGTCGGCACACTGCTCGAACTCGACGTCACCGGGATCGCCCACGGCGGCATCTCGGTGGCACGGCACGAGGGGCGCGTGGTGTTCGTCACGGACGCGATCCCCGGGGAGCGGGTCGTGGCCCGGGTGACGGAGGACCGGAAGAAGTCGTTCTGGCGCGCCGACACCGTGCAGGTCCTCGAACCGAGCGAGCACCGGGTGGACCACGTCTGGCCCGAGGCCGGCCTGGACCGCGACCCCGCCGTGCGCCCCGGTGGTGCGGAGTTCGGGCACATCGCCCTCGCCCACCAGCGGACCCTCAAACGCGACGTGCTCGTCGACTCGTTCTCCCGGTTCGGCCGCATCGACCTCGACGCCGTGCTCGGCGCGCCGGTCGTCGTCGAGGCCGCACCCGGCGACGACGAGTCGAACGGCCTCGGCTGGCGCACCCGGGTCCGCCTGCACGTCGACGCCGACGGCACGCCCGGACCGTTCGCCGCCCGGTCACACACCGTCGTCCCGGTCACCTCGCTCCCGCTGGCCACCGCCACCGTGCAGGGCTCAGCGCCGCTCGGCCGCGGTTCGATGCCCGGCGCCGAGGTCGTCGACGTCCTCAGTCCGAGCGGCTCCGGCGGCGCACGCCTGGTCATCGATGCCCAGCGCCCCACGGTCGTGCAGGAGGTCGTCGGCGAACGGACCTTCGACGTGGACGACGACGGCTTCTGGCAGGTGCACCGGCAGGCTCCCGCCGTCCTCACCGCCGCGGTGCAGGACCTGGTCGATCGTGACCGCCTCGACCCGGAGGGCCAGCACCTCGACCTCTACGGCGGCGTCGGGCTGCTCGCCGCGGCCCTCGCCGACGTCGTCGGGCCGCGCGCCCGCGTGACGAGTGTCGAGAGTGCGACCCGCGCGACCGAGCACGCGCTCGAGAACCTGTCCGAGTGGATCGGTGCCCGTGCCGAGACCGGCCGTGTCGACCGGTGGCTGTCCCGGATCGTCGAGTCGGCCTCCCGTCCGGAGCGCGAGCGCTTCCGCGCCGGCACGATCGTGTTGGACCCGCCCCGGTCCGGTGCCGGTCGTGAGGTCGTCGTGTCGATCGCCGCGCTGCAGCCGGCCCAGGTCGTCTACGTCGCCTGCGACCCCGTTGCCCTGGCGCGCGACGTCGCGACGTTCGCGGATCTCGGGTACCGCCTGGAGGCACTCCGCGCCTTCGACCTGTTCCCGCACACCCACCACCTGGAGGCCGTGGCGCGGCTGGTGCCGGTCGCCTGAGCCCCGGCGGGTGGTCGGCTCCGCCAGGTCCCGTTGTGGGGTACGAAGCTGAGGTTGACCTGGGTATCCTTGGTGGCGACGGCAACCGGGATCAGGGCCCGGCGCGCTGTCGGAACGAGAGGCAACCGTGGGAGACACGACCACCAGCACATCGACCGGCACGACAGGGACTGCCGGTCCCGAGACCCGGCCGGTCCGGGTCGCCATCGTCGACGACCACGAGTCCGTCCGACTGGGGATCCAGGCCGCCTGCCAGAACGAGGGGTTCGAGGTGGTCCTCACCGCCGCGAGCGTCCCGGAGTACATCGCCCAGCTCGGCGGGCGCGAGGTCGACGTCGTCGTCCTCGACCTGTCGCTGGGTGACGGCTCGACGGTCACCGAGAACGTCAAGGGCGTGCAGGGCACCGGTTCGGCCGTGCTCGTGCACAGCATCGCCGACCGCGTCGCGAACGTGCGGGAGGCACTGGCGGCAGGGGCTGCCGGCGTCATCCCGAAGTCGTCCGCGACGAAGACCGTGATGGCCGCCGTCGCGACCGTGGCCCGGGGTGATGTGCTCAACAACCTCGAGTGGGCGAGCGCCATCGACGCGGACCGCGACTTCGCGAAGGCCCAGCTCGGGCGACGCGAACGCGAGATCCTGCACCTGTACGCCTCGGGCCTGCCGCTCAAGCTGGCGGCGCAGCAGCTCGGCATCGGGTACTCGACGGCCCGGGAGTACCTGGACCGCATCCGCGTGAAGTACGTCGAGGTGGGTCGCCCCGCCCCGACCAAGGTCGACCTGCTCCGGCGTGCCGTCGAGGACGGGATCCTGCCGGGGCTCGACTCCGGCATCGACCCCGACGGCGATGGTCGCTGACGACACCCGCGCCGGTCGGTCCTCGTGACCACCGACGCAGCGGCGGACGCCGGGCCGGCAGCGGCCCGGCGTCCGTCGTCCCCGGGAACCCCCGCATCCGCCGCGGCCGGTCCGAGCGACGCCGGGCACGCCGGGCCCACCGGGCCCGCCGGACCTGACGGGCACGGTCCGGGGCACGCCCGCGGCGTCGGCTGGGCCGATCCGTCGCGGTCGGTCCGTGCCACGATCACCCAGGCGTCGCTGGACCGGGCGTTCACGATCCTGATGGCCATCGCCGCGATCGGGTTCGGCGCGGTGAACGTCCCCGGCTTCCTCAAGCAGCTGCCGTACCTCGACGCGTTCTGGGCGCCGGCAGCGGCGATCACGATGGCACTCTCGCTCGTCGCGGTCGGGGTGTCGGCGATCGTGCAGCGCTGGTCCCAGGCCGCGCAGACCGTCTGCGCGCTGCTGTTCCTCGTCGCGCTGTTGACCTTCCCGCTGACGGTCGACCAGGCGTTGCCGGTCGACCAGTCCCCGTGGCCGTGGTGGCTCTGCAACGTCGGCACGATCGCCGCCTCGCTGAGCTTCGCCACGTGGCGCGCCGCGGTCTACAACGCCCTCGTGCCGATCATCTACGTCGTGCTGCGGCTCTCGCCGGCCGGCGGTGCGGTCGGCCCGCAGCGGGCGTTCCTCGACGGCGCCTACACCGCGGTGCTCGGCATCGCGGCGCTGATCCTCATCGTGGTGCTCCGTCGCGCCGCGGCGGCGGTCGACGTGGCCCAGGCCACCGCGGTCCGCCGGTACTCGCGGGCGATCCGGGAACACGCCACCGAGGTCGAACGGGTCCAGGTCGACGCCATCGTGCACGACAGCGTGCTCACGACGTTGCTGTCCGCCGCGCGTGCGGACACCCCGGACGCGAAGACCCTCGCCGCACGCATGGCACGGAACGCCATCGACCACCTCGCCGCCGCCGCCGCGGACGGCCCGGGGGAGGACCAGGTCGTGCCGTTCGACGTCCTCCGGAACCGGATCGCCACGTCCGTCACGTCGCTCGGTGCCCCGGTGGAGGTGCGGAGCCTCCCCATGGCGGGCCCGGCGCTGCCGTTCTCGGCGGCGGACGCGATCGCCTCGGCCGCGCTCCAGGCGGCGGTGAACAGCGTGCAGCACGCCGGCGACGACGTCGCGCGCTGGGTGACGATCGTCGCCGACGGCTCGTCCGTGCAGGTCGAGGTCGCCGACGACGGCACCGGGTTCGACGCGCACGCGGTCCCGGCTGAACGCCTCGGTGTCCGGCGCTCGATCATCGAGCGGATGGCCGCCGCCGACGGCGAGGCCGACCTCCGCACCGCCCCCGGCTCCGGCACCCGCATCGTGCTCCGTTGGCCGGCGCTCGGCGCCGACGACCGTCCCGCTCACCGGACCGGTTCGGTCCACCAGGCGGGGGCGGACGCATGAGGGCCTCCATCCCCGCGGGTGTCGCCATCGGACTCGCGGCGCTCTTCTCACTGCTGCACCTGGTACTCGCCGCCACCACGCTCCCCGGGACGCCGGCGAAGGCCGCTCCGGTCATCGCCTGCATGGTCCTCTACGCGGCGGCGACCGCTCTCGCGCTGCTGGTGCGTGGTCCGGTGCTGCCCGTCTGGGTCGCGTGGTTCGCACTCGCCACCGCCGTCGTGATGCCCCTCGTCTGCTCCACCGTCGTCGACCTCCGGGTCGCCCCGACGTACGCCACGTGGTGGATCGCCGCCGTCGGCACGCTCATGGTCGTGCTGGCCGTCCGGCAGCGCGGCCGCTTCGCCTGGGTCGGCGTCGCCTTCTGCACGGTGCACTCGGTCGGCTGGGCCGGCCTGGAGGCACTGGGCGAGCTGGGTGCACTCGGCAACGTGATCTGGTTGTCCGTCGCCACCGGGTTCGCGATCGCGATGAGCCACGCCACCCGGATCACCCGGGACTTCGTCCGCGCGGAGCAGGAGACCGTCGACTGGCAGGCGGCGCAGGACGCGCACGTGTCGGAACGACAGGTCCGGCTCGGCCAGACGACGCGGATGGCGCTGCCGATGCTCCAGCGCATCATCGACACGTGCGGTGGCTTGGACGAGGACGAGCGTGCCGAGAGCCTGCACCTCGAGCAGGCGATCCGTGACGAGATCCGCGGCCGCTCGCTGCTGTCCGACGACGTCCGGGCAGAGGTGATGCGCCTGCGCCGTCGCGGCGCCGTCGTGCAGCTGCACGACGACGGCGGCCTGGACGACCTGGAGACGGTCGAACAGGAGCGTGTGCACGCCGAGCTCGCCGATGCACTCCGACGCGCGTACGAGGCCGACGCCGACAACGTGATCGTCCGGACCGTGCCGGACAACGCCGACGCCGCGGTGACCGTGGTCGGACTGCGGCTCGACGCGGCCGAGAGCGAGTCCGCAGCCCTCGGGGCGGCGGACGACGACGAGGACGACGACGGGGACGACTCCGTCGCGCTGTGGCTCGAGATCGACCGGTACGCGACCCAGGGCTGACGCCGAGCCGGCAGCGCACACGAGGGGAGCGGCGAACGCCCCGGAGACAGGGAACGCCTCGGATGCGGGAAACGACCCGGAAAACGGGGAACGGGCCGGTCGGAGCTACCGACCGGCCCGTTCACGACCCGAGGCAGAGCGACAACCCGAATATCGCCCTGACTCGTCTCGGCGGTGGCTTCGTACCCTAGTCGGCCACCGACCGGCGATGCACTTCAACGAAGAACACCGAACACAGACAATGATGCCAACAGCACCAGGGGGTGTCAGTCGTCATTTCGGGGGACAATTCGGGCGATCTGCGGCGGTTCCCGGCGTGGACGACCCCCGAGTGAGGGGAGACCGAACGGTGCGTCCGCCGCTGTGCCGAGGTCGACACCGGTCGGTACCGAACGGGGTACAGACAGCCGGTGGTACCGGACCGTCACCGGACCGGTACCGGACGCGAACGGGTTCAGCGGAGGGACCGGCTCCAAGAGCCCTGCTGGAGCGGTCCGCGCATCCCCCGGGCAGATCGGGTCCAGCCGTCGCGCGGTGACGACTCCGTCTGGGCTCGGCCGGCAGCGGCGGCCTCGTCGGCCTGACGCTGCAGCACCGCGATCACGGCTGCGAGCTCCTCGGGTGTCGGGTCCCCGCCGACGACACGCACGCCCGCGACCGACGCGGTGGCGTCGGCCGGGGCGTCGGCAGCATGGCGTGGGCTCACAGGGGGATGTTCCCGTGCTTCTTCGGCGGCAGGCTCGCCCGCTTGCCGCGCAGCGCCCGGAGCGCCTTGATGACCGACACGCGTGTGGCGTGCGGCTGGATGATCCCGTCGAGTTCGCCGCGCTCGGCCGCCAGGTACGGCGACGCCACGTTGTAGGTGTACTCGTTCGCGAGCTTCGTGCGGACGGCAGCGACGTCCTCGCCGGCTTCCTCGGCACGCTTGATCTCGCTGCGGTAGAGGATGTTCACCGCACCCTGACCGCCCATGACCGCGATCTCCGCGGTCGGCCAGGCGAGGTTGATGTCCGCCCCGAGCTGCTTCGAGCCCATCACGATGTACGCGCCGCCGTACGCCTTGCGGGTGATCACGGTGACGAGCGGCACGGTGGCCTCGGCGTAGGCGTACAGGAGCTTCGCACCGCGGCGGATCACACCCGTCCACTCCTGATCGGTGCCGGGCAGGTACCCCGGGACGTCGACCAGGGTCAGGATCGGGATCCCGAACGCGTCGCAGAACCGGACGAAGCGCGCGGCCTTCTCGCCGGCGTCGATGTTCAGCGTCCCGGCCATCGCCTGCGGCTGGTTCGCGATGATGCCGACCGTGCGACCCTCGACACGACCGAAGCCGATCATGATGTTCGGCGCGAAGAGTGGCTGCACCTCGAGGAACTCGCCGTCGTCGACGACGTGTTCGATGACCTGGGTGACGTCGTACGGCTGGTTGGTGGAGTCCGGGATGACGAGGTCGAGCTCGCGGTCGGCGTCGGTCGTCTCGAGCTCCGGCGCGACGTCGTACGTCGGCGGATCGGACAGGTTGTTGTCCGGCAGGAACCCGATCAGCGAGCGCGCGTAGTCGAGCGCGTCGGTCTCGTCCTCGGCCAGGTAGTGCGCGACCCCGGAGACCGCGTTGTGGGTCTGCGCGCCGCCGAGTTCCTCGAAGCCGACGTCCTCGCCGGTGACCGTCTTGATGACGTCCGGGCCGGTGACGAACATGTGGCTGGTCTTGTCGACCATGATCACGAAGTCGGTGAGGGCGGGGGAGTAGACGGCGCCACCGGCAGCCGGGCCCATCACGATCGAGATCTGCGGGATGACGCCGGAGGCCGCGGTGTTGAGGCGGAAGATCTCGCCGTACTTGCCGAGCGCGACCACTCCCTCCTGGATGCGGGCGCCACCGGAGTCGAGGATGCCGATGATCGGCACTCCGGTCTTCAGCGCGTGCTGCATCACCTTGACGATCTTCTCGCCGGCGACCTCACCGAGGGAACCGCCGAAGACCGTGAAGTCCTGCGCGTAGACCGCGACCTGTCGGCCGTGGATGGTGCCGTGGCCGGTGACGACCGCGTCGCCGTAGGGACGCTTCGACTCCATCCCGAAGGCGTGGGTGCGGTGGCGGACGAACTCGTCGAGCTCCACGAAGGAGTTCTCGTCGAGCAGCTGCTCGATCCGCTCGCGGGCCGTCATCTTGCCCTTGGCGTGCTGCTTCGCGATCGCGGACTCGCCTGCGGCGGTCACGGCTTCGTGGTACCGGTCGCGGAGGTCAGCCAGACGGCCTGCGGTCGTCGAGAGATCGGGGGTGTCTCCTGTGGTCACCCGCTCACCCTACCGGCGGTGCGGGACACCCCCGTTGGAGGACCCCCACGGTTCCGGGCCGTAGGTTTGCGTGCATGTCCACACCGGTCACACCCGACTTCGTCTCCGTCAGCGCCGCCGTCCAGGGCGCCGGCGCGACGATGACGGTGCTGCCGACGACGGGGTCCACCAACGCCGACCTGCTCCGCGACGCACCGGACCTGGCCTCCGGCAGCGTCGTGGTGACCCTCGACCAGACCGCCGGACGCGGACGGCTGGACCGGTCGTGGGTGGCCCCCGCGGGACAGACCCTGGCCGCGAGCGTGCTGGTGCGGGCGGACCTCGACGCCCGCGACCGGGGCTGGCTGCCGCTCGTCGCGGGCGCCGCCGTGCGCGACGCCGTCGCCGGCGTGCTCGCCGACGGACAGACGGACGCAGGCGCGCAGCCGGACACGGACGACCGCGTGCTCGTGAAGTGGCCGAACGACGTCCTCGTCGACGGCCGCAAGGTCAGCGGCGTGCTCTGCCAGGTCGCCGCCGACGGGTCCGTCGTCGTCGGCGTCGGCGTGAACCTCACGATCCCGGCCGGCGCGCTGCCCACCCCGACCGCCACCTCCCTCCTCGTGGCCGGTGCGACCGGACCGGCCACGGCACTCGCCGACGCGGTCCTGACGGACCTCTGGACGGGCCTCCAGGAGGCCGTGGCCGGGCTCGTCGCCGGAGGTGCCGCCGCCGACGCGGTCCGTTCGCACGTCCGGGCCGTGTGCGGGACGGTCGGCCAGCGGGTGCGCCTCGAGTTGCCGGACGGATCGACGGTCGAGGCCGACGCGACCGGCGTCGACGACGACGGCCGCATCACGATCCGGGACCGGACCGGCGCCTCCAGGGGCGTCGCGGTGGGGGACGTCACCCACCTGCGCTATGCATGAGCCCATGACGGACGAGCCTGCCCCCGAGCTCGTCGTCGCCCGGCTCCGGCCACACGCCCGACGACTCGTCCGCCCCGCGGTCTTCGTCGTGCTCGTGGCGGCCGCCGGCGGGTTCGGCTTCGGGGTGTTCCGCGCGGAACTCGCCTGGCTCAACGTCGCGGTCGCGGTCCTGGTCGTCGTGCTCGTCCTGCTCGGCGGCGTCGTGCCGCTGCTGCGGTGGATGTCCCAGCGGTACGTCGTGACCACCCGGCGACTCGTGGTCTCGCACGGTCTCGGCACCCGGACCCGCCGGGAGCTGCTGCACTCGCGCGGGTACGACGTCACCGTGCGGCGACAGGGTGCCCAGGGGCTGTTCCGTTCGGGCGACGTGCTCGTGTTCCCGGGGGAGGACCCGGCGCTCGTGCTCACCGACGTCCCGCACGCGGACCTCGTCGTCGCCGTGCTGCACGACCTGGTCGAGGCGCACGAGGCACGACGTCGGCACCGCGAACCCGACTGGGACGACATCGTCCGCGGGACCGCCCGACACGACCGCTAGCCGCTTCCTCCGACTGCGATCTGCGGAGACACTGCGGGGAACCGCGCGTGGTCTTGCGGTTCACCGTCTCGTGGACCGGGCGACGACCCGGTACCGTCGTCCCGTGCGTATCTCTGTCATCGGCTGCGGTTACCTCGGTGCCGTCCACGCCGCCTCCATGGCCAAGCTCGGACACGACGTCGTCGCGGTGGACGTCGACCCGGGGAAGATCGAACGACTCGCGGCGGGCGAAGCACCGTTCTTCGAGCCCGGTCTGCCCGAGATCCTGACCGAGGCCCTCGCCTCCGGTCGGATCCGGTTCACGACCGACATGGCCGAGGTCGCCGGCGCGCGGGTCCACTTCGTCGCCGTCGGCACCCCGCAGGGACCGACCGGCGCCGCCGACCTCACGTACGTCGACGCGGCCGTCGCCTCGCTCACCGAGCACCTGTCCGCCGGGGACTTCGTCGTCGGCAAGTCGACCGTCCCCGTCGGCACCGCGGCCCGCCTGGCCGCGGACGTCAGCGCGGCCGTCCCCGGTGCCACGCTGGTCTGGAACCCGGAGTTCCTCCGCGAGGGCTTCGCCGTGCAGGACACCATCGCGCCGGACCGCCTGGTCTACGGCGTGCCCGCCGGCCCCGAGGGCGAAGCCGCCGTCGCGGCGCTCGACGAGGTGTACGCCGTCGCGCTCGCCGAGGACACCCCTCGTCTCGTCGTCGACCTGGCCACGGCGGAACTCGTCAAGGTCAGCGCGAACGCGTTCCTCGCGACCAAGATCTCGTTCATCAACGCGATGGCCGAGATCGCCGAGGTCGTCGGCGCCGACGTCACCGCACTCGCCGACGCCATCGGACACGACGCCCGCATCGGCCGGAAGTTCCTGAACGCCGGCCTCGGCTTCGGCGGCGGCTGCCTGCCGAAGGACATCCGTGCGTTCCAGGCCCGCGCCGACGAGCTCGGCGTGGGCGAGTCGCTCGCGTTCCTGGCCGACATCGACGCGATCAACCTCCGCCGCCGGGCGCACGTCGTCGAACTCGCCACGCAGGCCCTCGGCGGCGACGTCACCGGCAAGCGCGTCGCGGTCCTCGGACTCGCGTTCAAGCCGAACTCCGACGACGTCCGGGACTCGCCGTCGCTCGACATCGCCGCGCGTCTGCGTGAACTCGGTGCCGACGTCGCCGCGTACGACCCGGAGGCCATCGTCACCGCCCGCCGTCTGCACCCCGAGCTGGACTACGTCGAGACCGTCACCGAGGCCGTCACCGGCGCCGACATCGTGCTCGTGCTCACCGAGTGGAACGAGTTCCGTGAGCTCGACGCCGCCGCTGTCGCCGCGGCCGTCGCCACCCCGGTCGTCATCGACGGCCGCAACTGCCTGGACCGGGACGCCTGGCGCGCCGCGGGCTTCGCCTACCACGGCATGGGACGCTGATCGATGGCGCTGCGAGTCGGGGTCATCGGCGGTGGCCAGCTGGCGCGGATGATGGTGCCCGCAGCGGTGGAGCTCGGCCTCGACATCCGGGTCCTCGCCGAGGGACCGGGCATGTCCGCGGCCATCGCCGCGACCGCCGAGGGTGACTACCACGACGCCGAGACGGTCCTGGCGTTCGCGCAGGACGTCGACGTCGTCACCTTCGACCACGAGCACGTGCCCCAGGACGTCCTCGCCGCGCTGGTCGACGCCGGTGTGGCGGTCCGGCCGGGCCCCGCGCCGCTCGCGGTCGCGCAGGACAAGATCACGATGCGTCGTCGGCTCACCGAGCTCGGGCTCCCGGTGCCGGACTGGGCCGCAGTGCACGACGCCGACGAGCTCCGCGCGTTCCTCGCCGAGCACGGCGGACGCGCCGTCGTGAAGACCCCGCGGGGTGGGTACGACGGCAAGGGCGTCCGTGTCGTCACGGATCCCGCCGACGTCGAGGACTGGTTCATCGCGGTGGCCGAGTCCGGCGGAGACCAGGCACTCCTCGTCGAGGAACTCGTCGCCTTCACCCGCGAGCTCGCGCAGTCCGTCGCCCGACGGCCGTCCGGACAGATCGTCGCCTGGCCGCTCGTCGAGACGACGCAGCGTGACGGGGTCTGCGCCGAGGTGATCGCGCCCGCGCCCTCGAGTGCCGGTCGGATCGCCGACCTGGCCGAGTCGATCGCCGTCCGCGTCGCCGAGGAGCTCGACGTCACAGGGGTCCTGGCGGTGGAGCTCTTCCAGACCGACGATGACCGGATCCTCGTCAACGAACTCGCGATGCGTCCGCACAACACCGGCCACTGGTCGATCGACGGGGCGACCACGAGCCAGTTCGAGCAGCACCTGCGGGCCGTGCTCGACCTGCCGCTCGGCACGACGGGGACGAACGCTCCCGTCGCGGTCATGGTCAACGTGCTCGGCGGGCCCGGCGACGGTGACCTGGCGGGTCGCTACCCGGCGGCGCTCGCCGCGTTCCCGGAGGCGAAGTACCACTTCTACGGCAAGGCCCCGCGCCCCGGTCGGAAGATCGGCCACGTCACGGTGACCGGAGACGACGTGGACGACGTCGTGTACCGCGCCCGGGCCGCGGCAGCGCACTTCGACGACTGACCCCGGATGACTGACGGCTGACGGCTGCCGCGCTGCGGGCTGACGGACGGACGCCGCTCGGGCGGGGAGGGTCTCCTGCTCCGTGCCCCTGTCAGACCCCTGTGCCGGGTGCCACCACGTCGGGTGGCACTCGGACTGGCGGGTGGTCGTCGTGGGCGAGCCGTGGTGCCATGGGGAGGCTGACCACGCTGACTCCCGGGGGACCCACATGCGCTCGACCAGGGCACCGCGAACGACCAGGGCGTCGCGCTCGACCAGGGCGTCGCGCGCGACCAGGGCGTCCGCCGTCGCGCTCGCCGTCGCCGTCGTGACGGTCGGACTCGTCGCCTCCGGGCTCGTCCTGTCCGAGTCCGACTCGAGCCCCGCAGCCGCTGCCACCCCGACCGAGCTCCGCGCACGCACCGCGGCACAGGTCTACGGCGGTGGACAGTACAACCCGCCGACCGGTGAGGCCGCGAAGGCCGCCGCGGCGCTCCGCACGACCGACCCGGCCGGAGCCGCCGCCGCCTCGACGATCGCCCGCTACCCGGTGGCGACCTGGCTCGGCGAGTGGACGCAGGGCACCACCCTGACCGAGACCGTGACCGCCGCCACCGACGGTGCCGCCGCCACCGGCACGACCGCGGTCTTCGTCACCTACGCGATCCCGCAGCGTGACTGCGGCGGCTACTCGGCTGGTGGTTTCGACGAGAGCTCCTACGACCGCTGGGTCGACCAGGTCGTGTCACTCGTCGCCGGGAAGCGTGCGGTGGTCGTCGTCGAACCGGACTCGCTCGCGATGCTCAGCAACAGCGCTTGCACCGGGTCGTTGGACCAGCAGCGCTACCGGATCCTCTCGCGCGAGGTCGCGGCCTTCACCGCTGCCGGTGTCCCCGCGTACCTGGACGCGGGGAACTCGAACTGGGTGCCGGCGGCGACGATGGCGGACCGGCTCGTCCAGGCCGGCGTCCAGACCGCCCGCGGGTTCTCCACCAACGTCGCGAACTACTACCCGGTCGCGCAGGAGCAGGCGTACGCGCAGCGCGTCTCCGCCCTGACGGGAGGGTCGCACTACGTGATCGACACGTCGCGGAACGGCACCGGGTGGCGGGGGACCTGGTGCAACGCGCCGGGCGCCGGCCTCGGTACGACGCCCCGGGTGGCCACCGACGGCACCGCGCTCGACGCACTGCTCTGGGTGAAGACGCCCGGCGCGAGTGACGGCACCTGCAACGGCGGACCCCGGGCCGGGACGTGGTACTCGGCGTACGCGCGGGCACTCGTCGCGAACGCCGCGCTCGGTACCCCGGTCCTGACGCCGACCCCCGCGACGCGGCAGCCCGTGGCACCGCGGGTCGCACTCGACTCGGCGACCACGGCCCCGGCGGGCATCGCGGTCCGGGGCTGGACGGTCGACGCCGACGCGCCCGGCGCGTCGCTCCCTGTGGGCATCACCGTCGACGGTCGGACCGTCGCGACGACCACTGCGGGCCTCGACCGCCCCGACGTCGCACGGGCCACCGGTGCCGGAGCAGCACACGGGTTCCAGACCGTCGTGCCCGGTCCCGCGGGCACCCACCGGGTGTGCGCGGTCGTGTCCGACGTCGGTCCCGGTGGCACGAGCACCACGGCCCGCACCGTCCCGACCTCGGTGTGCCGGACCGTGACGGTGGCCGCGAGCGCTCCCGTCGGCCGGCTCGACGCCGCGACGTCCCCTGCGACACGTCGCGTGGCCGTGTCGGGTTGGGCCTTCGACCGGGACGCGGTCAGCACCCCGGTCACCGTCACCGTGCGGATCGACGGTCGGCGGCCGACGGGTGTCGCCGCCTCGGGCTCCCGTCCCGACGTCGACCGCGTGTACAGCGCCGGATCGTCGCACGGTTACGCGCGGACGCTGGCCGTCGCGTCAGGCCGGCACACCGTGTGCGTCACGGCGACCGGGCTCGGCCGCGGCGGGGACGCCTCGCTCGGTTGCCGCACCGTGACGGTCCGCTGACGGACCCGTCCCGTCGCCCGGCTCACCCGGCTGGCCTGGCTGGCCCGGTTGGCCTGGCTGGCCCGGTTGGCCTGGCTGGCCCGCTTGGCCCGGCGGGCCCGGTGGGAGACGCCCGCCACCCGCCGCTAGGCTCGGCAGGGTGACCGACAGCGCCGCTCCCGCCCCCCTCGTCTCCGTCATCATGGGTTCCGACTCGGACTGGCCGACCATGCGCGCCGCGGCCGACGTGCTCGACGAACTCGGGATCCCCTACGAGGCGGACGTCGTGTCGGCGCACCGCACCCCGGACAAGATGATGCGCTTCGGGCGCGAGGCCGCGGGCCGCGGCATCCGTGTCGTCATCGCCGGGGCCGGCGGTGCAGCGCACCTGCCCGGCATGGTCGCCTCGGTGACGACCCTGCCCGTGATCGGCGTCCCGGTGCAGCTCGCCCGGCTCGACGGTCTCGACTCGCTGCTGTCGATCGTCCAGATGCCCGCGGGCATCCCGGTCGCGACGATGGCCATCAACGGTGCGGCGAACGCCGGGCTCCTCGCGGCGCGCATCATCGGGACGTCCGAGCCCACGGTCGCGGCCCGGCTCGCCGAGTACGCTGCCGAGCTCGAGCAGGCCGTCGAGCGGAAGGCCCAGGCGCTCCGCGACGCCCGCTGACCTGCCCGACGCCCTGACCTGCCCGTCGCCTGCTGACCTGCGCGACGCCCGCTGACCTGCCCGTCGCCCGCGCCCGCGGGAGGTCAGTGGCGCCGGTTGACGGTCAGGAGGCTCGGGCCGCGCCCGTCACGCCGTCCACGGTCACCGTGCGGCTGGCTCCACCCGCGGACACCGTCGCGGTCCACGTCGGCGCGGAGCCGCTCCCGCCGAGCTGCAGGGTGGCGAGGGTGCTGCCCGGGACCGCTGCGGTGGCCTTCGCGGCGGCGGCGTCGGCGTCCACGCGCAGTCCGGCGGCACGTGCTGCGTTCGCGGTCTTCGTCGCGGCGTCGGAGTCCTTCGGGAACGGTCCGGAGGTGACCCGGCCGAGCGTGGCGGACACCACGGACTGCGTCAGCGTGCCGTCGGGCCCCGCGACGACCACGGTCCAGAGGTCGCCCGACCCGGTGAGGGAGACCACCGTGCCCCCGCCGGCGGCCGCGATGCCCTGCTGGGTCACGACGCCGAGGTCGACGGTGCCGGGGTCGGTGACGCCGCCGCCGTTCCCGGCGCCCTGCCCGGAGCCGTCGTCGCCGTCGTCGTCACCCGGCGTCGGCGTCGCGCTGGCCGGCGAGGACGGGACGACCGGGGTGGTCTGCGAGGGGGTCGGGGACGCGGTCCGGGTCGGCTCGGCGGTCGCGGTCGCCGTCGCACTGCGGGTCGGTGCCGGGGTGTCGCCGCCGGAGCACGCGGTCAGGAACAGGGCCGCGCCGACGCCGACGGTGATGGCGGCGGTGAGGGCCGTGGACGGGTGACGACGGGTCATGAGCCGATCCTGGCAGTCGGGGACGGGCCTCCCGGCCAGGGACACGGCGGAGCGGACGATCGATGCCGAGCCGTGACGCTGCCGGACGGACCGGTAGCGATGCCGACCAGTACCGGCGCCGACCAGCACCGATGCCGACCAGCACCGATGCCGACCAGCACCGACGCCGACCAGCACCGACGCCCCGGGTCAGAGGTCGGCGTGCAGCTGCCAGGTCTCGAGGGCGGAGTCGCGCCAGTCGAACATCCGGGCGCGGTCCGGACCGGCGATGGCGAGCTGGCCCGCGAGGTGCGGGTCGTTGACGACCTGGTACATCGCCTGCGCGAGACGCTCGGGGTAGGTGTCCCGGGGGTTCCGTGCGACGCACACACCGGCATCGGACGCGACTTCGCTGACGGCTTCGTCGTCGGAGTGGATCACCGGGACGCCGAAGCTCATCGCCTCGATCACGGGGAGCCCGAAGCCCTCGGCCAGGCTCGGGAACACGAAGACGGTGGCGCGGTCGTACGCCACGGCGAGGTCGGCGTCGTCGACCCGCCCGAGCACCTTCACCCGTGACGGGTCGAGCCCGGCGCGTTCGGCGGTGCCGTGCACGTCCACGTCGCCCCACCCGTCCGGCCCGGAGATGACCAGGGGGACGTCGGCCGGAGCGTCGGGGTGGGCCATCGCGTCGATGAGCGCGGTGAGGCCCTTCCGGGGCTCCAGTGTGCCGACGGCCAGCACGTAACGGTCGGGCAGGCCCAGGCGCTCGGCGCGGAGGTCGGCGTCGACCGGCACGCGAAGGCGCCCGCTCGGTGCACCGCCGATGACCCGCAGGCGGTCGTCGAACCGGTGGATCTCGTTGAGCTGTCCGGCGACCGCGTGGGTCGGGACCACGACGGCGTCGGCGTACTTGTACGCGCGCTTCACCATCGCCTTGTGGAAGTGCACGCCGCGCGGCGTCAGGGTCTCGGGATTCGTCCACGGCACCGTGTCGTGCACCGTGACGACCGTCTGGCGACCCGGTTCCTGCACACGGTCGTGCTTGACCAGCGGTGCGAGCACACTCGGTGCGTGCACCATGCCGTGCGAGGCGCCGTGGGCGAGACCGCCCTGCCAGGCGAGGGCCAGCTCACGACGGGGGAGCGCGAGCCGGTCGAGGTCGGCGAGCCCGGGCAGGAGTGTCCGGAGACGCTGCAGTTCGGCGGCCGAGGACGCGGAGACGACCGCTTCGACGTCGCAACCGTCCGGGGCGGTCGCGATGAGCTGCCGGGTCAGTTCCTCCGCGTAACGGCCGATGCCGCCGGGTACCGGTGCGAGCACCTGGTCCACGATCACGCGGAGTGTGGTCATCTGGCAGGGCTCCTCGGTGGTGCGTCCCGGGTCGTCCCGGGGTCGACTGACGAGGCTACCAGTGGCGTTCGGGAGAACCGGGGAGGTCGCTGGTTTCGTCCACAGCAGGCGCACGCCGACGGCGGCGTTCCCCGAGCACGGCAGCCCCGGCGAACACCAGGTCGACGACCGTCAGGAGCACACGGGAGGTCACGGCGACGCTGACCGCCGCTGACGCGCCGAGCGGCACCCCGGCGGTGAGCAGCGCGGTGAGGACGGCCTCGCGTCCGCCGAGCCCAGCCGGCAGGAAGAAGACCAGGAAGCCGACGAGCCAGGCGAGGGCGTAGGCGCCGACGGTGAGCGTCGTCACGCGGAGGTCGACGTGTCCGAGCGGCACCAGCACCAGGACGATGTGCAGGCCGAACACCACCCACGCCAGCAGCGCCCACCCGAACGCACGGACGACGGCGCCGGTGCTGATCTCGAGCGTGCCGAGGTCTCTGCGGGTGACCTTCGAGGCCAGGCGCAGCCCGAACCGGAGCACGGCCGGGTGCAGGGCCGCGAGGACCACGGGCACGAGGAGCACCACGAACCAGTACCGCGAGAAGGCGTCGGGCTGCACGAACGGGATCGTGACCGCCGCGATCGAGACACCCGCGCCGCAGCTGATGAGGAGGGTGAGCATGCCCACCGCGACACTGCGCGCCGCGGGGACCCGGTGCTCGCGGCCCAGGTCGGCCTGCGCCACGATCGGCCACACGGAGCCCGGGATGTACTTGCCGATCTGGGACAGGAAGAACACCCGCTGCGCGGCACCGAGGGGGATGCGGTGCCCCGCTCCGGACATCAGCGCGCGCCAGGACAGGAACGTCACGTAGGTCGCCGCGCCGCCCGTGACGAACGCGCCGACGAGGGTGAGCGGGTCCTGCCGGCCGATCGCGTCGACGATGTCCCCGGCGCGCGGGACCAGGAAGGCCACGCACAGGACGAGGGCGACGACCAGGCCGACGACACGGACGATCGTCTTCGTCCGGGAGCGTCCGGCGGGCTGCTGGGGTTCGGTCATTCTCACCTAGGGTTGATCGGGCGCCGGCTCGGATGCGGCGCACGCGAGCATCGGAGAGGACGGCCCACGTGCGGATCTTGGCCTTCGGAACATACCAGGCGGCGGACCACCCTCGAGTGCGTGTGCTCGCCGACGGCCTCCGCGCACGCGGACACGTCGTCGCCGAGGCGAACGTCCCGCTCGGCCTCTCCACGCGCGAGCGTGTCGCGATGCTCGGCGCCCGCTCCGGAGCCGTGCAGATGGCGGGGCGACTCGTCCGGAGCTGGTCACGGCTCACCGGGAAGGCGGTGCGCGCGCGGGCCGCCGGCCGGCCGGACGCCGTGCTCGTCGGCTACATGGGGCACTTCGACGTCTGGCTCGCACGCCTGCTCTTCCCGCGCACGCCGATCGTGCTCGACCACCTGGTGTTCGCCGCGACGACCGCACAGGACCGTGGGGTCGGCGGCACCGGCCTCAAGCAGCGGCTGCTCCGCGCGATCGACGGCGCGGCACTGCGGATCGCCGACGTGGTGGTCCTCGACACCGACGAGCACCGCGACCTGGTGCCCGAGCGGTTGCGGGCGAAGGCGGTCGTCGTCCCCGTCGGGGCCACGGCGCAGTGGTACGACGCCGCGCAGGAGTCGACGCCCTCGGCAGCCACCGACGGGCCCTTGCGTGTGGTGTTCTTCGGGCTCTTCACCCCGCTCCAGGGTGCGGCGACGATCGGCGCCGCGATCGGGGGACTCCGGCCGGAGGACCCCGTCCGCGTCACGATGGTCGGCTCCGGCCAGGACCTCGAGGCGGCGCAGGCCGCTGCTGCGGGGGGCGCCCCCACCGAGTGGATCCCGTGGGTCGCGTCCGAGGAGCTGCCGGCCCTCGTCGCCGGGCACGACGTCGGCATCGGCATCCTCGGCACGACGCCGAAGGCACGCAAGGTCGTGCCGAACAAGGTCTACCAGTGCGCGGCCGCCGGCCTCGCGGTCGTGACGAGCGACACCGCGCCGCAGCGCCGGGCCTTCGGGGACGCGGTGATCGGCGTCCCGCCGGGCGACGCCGGCGCCCTCGCCGCCACGCTCCGTGCCCTGGCCGAGGACCGGGCGTTCCTCGCCGAACGCCGCTCCGCTGCTGCTGCGGCTGCCGAGCGGTTCCGGCCGGCGGCAGCCGTCGGACCGCTCGACGAGCGGCTGGCTGCGATCGTCCGCTGACGGAGCGCACCGGACCGACGACGGACGGGAGGCGCGGTGCCAGCTGGCACCGCGCCTCCCGTCCGTCGTCGCCCCGTCAGGACGAGTCAGCGGCGCAGGGCCCCCGCCTCGACCGCCGCGTGGAGCGCTTCGCGCCAGTCACGCATCGGGGCCAGACCGGCTCGGGACCACGCGTCGTGCCCGAGCACGCTGTACGCCGGGCGCGGTGCGGGACGGACGAAGGACGCGCTGTCGGTGGGGAGCACGCGCTCGGGGTCCAGTCCGTTCTCGGCGAAGATCGCGCGCGTGAAGTCGTACCAGGAGCCCTGGCCCGAGTTCGTGCCGTGGTAGATGCCGGCCGGAGCGTCCCGGTCGACGAGCTCGACGATGCGGGCGGCCAGGTCGCCGGTCCAGGTCGGCTGCCCGACCTGGTCGGTGACCACCGAGACCGTGTCGTGCGAGGCCGCGAGCCGGAGCATGGTCGCGGCGAAGTTCGGGCCGTGCTCGCCGTAGATCCACGCCGTCCGCACGATGTACGACGAATCCGGCGCGACCTGTCGGACGGCCGCCTCGCCCGCCGCCTTGGTCCGCCCGTACGCGTTCAGCGGATCGGTGGGTGCGTCCTCCGCGTAGGGCGCGGTGCCGTTGCCGTCGAACACGTAGTCCGTCGAGATCGTCACGAGCTTCGCGCCGTGGCGTACCGCTGCCTCGGCGAGGAGCCGTGGGCCGGTGGCGTTCACCGCGGCGGCCTCGTCCTCGTGTGATTCGGCGTCGTCCACCTTCGTGTACGCCGCCGAGTTGATCACGACGTCGTGGCCGGCGACGGCCGCGTCGACCGCGTCCGGGTCGGTGATGTCCAGGTCGGCGCGGCCGAGCGCGGTCACGTCACGGCCCTGCAGCGCGAGCTGGAGGTCGCGGCCGAGCATGCCGGCGGCGCCGGTGATGAGGGTGCGC
This sequence comes from Curtobacterium sp. MCPF17_001, assembly GCF_003234615.1. Classification (NCBI taxonomy): domain Bacteria; kingdom Bacillati; phylum Actinomycetota; class Actinomycetes; order Micrococcales; family Microbacteriaceae; genus Curtobacterium; species Curtobacterium sp. MCPF17_001. Next base: position 1,452 of record NZ_QKSL01000007.1, on the reverse strand, counting down.
GTCATCGTCGTCGCCGGGCTCAGCTGAGCGCCGCGCGCTCCTTGAGGGGCTCCCACCAGGCGCGGTTGTCGCGGTACCACTGCACGACGTCGGCCAGACCCTGCTCGAACGGCACCTGCGGCTCGTAGCCGAGCTCGGCCTGGATCTTCGAGATGTCGACCGAGTAGCGCAGGTCGTGGCCGAGACGGTCCTGGACGCGGTCGACGTACGACCAGTCCTTGCCGGTCGCGTCGAGGAGCAGCTGGGTGAGCTCCTTGTTCGTGAGCTCGGTGCCGCCACCGATGTTGTAGATCTCGCCCGCGCGGCCCTTGGTCAGGACCATCGCGATGCCGCGGGTGTGGTCGTCGACGTGCAGCCAGTCGCGGATGTTGTCGCCCTCGCCGTAGAGCGGCACGTGCCGGTCATCGATGAGGTTCGTGACGAAGAGCGGGATGACCTTCTCCGGGAAGTGGTACGGCCCGTAGTTGTTGGAGCAGCGCGTGATCGAGAGGTTCAGCCCGTGCGTGCGGTGGTAGCTGCGTGCGAGCAGGTCGCTGCCGGCCTTCGACGCCGAGTACGGCGAGTTCGGCTCGAGCGGGCGCTCTTCGTCCCACGAGCCCTCGCTGATCGACCCGTAGACCTCGTCGGTCGAGACGTGCACGAACCGCTCGGTGCCGTGCCGGAGTGCGGCGTCGAGCAGACGCTGGGTGCCGACGACGTTCGTCTCGACGAAGATGCCGGAGTCGCGGACCGAACGGTCGACGTGGGACTCGGCGGCGAAGTGCACGATGGCGTCGATGCCCGGGACGACCTCGTCGAGCTTGGCGGCGTCCGTGATGTCGCCCTGCACGAAGGTGTACCGCGGCGAGTCCGCCACCGACGCGAGGTTCTCGAGGTTGCCCGAGTAGGTGAGCGCGTCGTACACGACGACGTCGGCACCTTCGAGGCCGGGGTAGGCGTCCTGCAGCGTACGGCGGACGAAGTTCGAGCCGATGAAGCCGGCCCCTCCGGTGACGAGGATCTTCACGCGTTGTTCCTTCAGTGATCGGTGAGCGGTCGGTCGGCGGTGAGTCTACCGGGCGCCGTGGTGGGGGTCGGGGTCCTACGAGGAGCTCGTCTTCCGCATCTCGGTCGCCGGACGCCAGACGCTCTTCGGCTCGCTGCCGTACGGCGTCCGTCCGCTCGCGGCCCTCGTCGTCGCCACCGCACTGGTCGGCCTCGTGACCCTCGTGCTGGCCTGGGCTGTTGTCGGGCGACGGGGACCGCAGCGTGCGGCGACCGCCTCCTCGGTCGGAGCGGACGACACCGACGCTGCCCGCCCCGTCGGCACCGGCCCGCAGGACGTGCCCACCGCCGACCAGCCCGACCAGCACCGACGCCCCGGGTCAGAGGTCGGCGTGCAGCTGCCAGGTCTCGAGGGCGGAGTCGCGCCAGTCGAACATCCGGGCGCGGTCCGGACCGGCGATGGCGAGC